>NZ_AJQF01000321.1:0-42550 GCF_000261705.1 Bradyrhizobium genomosp. III
GCCCGCGCGATGCGCTGGGGATCCCAGCCGAGAACCGCCGGCTTGCCCGAGAAGCCGTGGCCGGGGAGCGAGGGAATCACAAGGTCGAACGCGTCCGCGGCCTTGGCACCGTGTGCGGTCGGATCGGTGAGCGGACCGACGATCTTCATCTGCTCGATGATCGAGCCGGGCCAGCCATGCGTGACGATCATCGGCAGTGCATTCTCGTGCCGCGAGCGGACGTGAATGAAGTGAATGTCGACGCCGTCGATTTCGGTGACGAATTGCGGCAAGGCGTTCAACCGCGCTTCCAGCTTGCGCCAGTCGTAGTCGCTCTGCCAGTAGCGCACGAGCTGTTGCACCGTCGTCACCTGCACGCCCTGCGACTGATCATTGACGATCTCGCGATCCGGCCAGCGCGTGGCAGCCAGGCGCCGGCGCAGGTCGAGCAGATCCTGCTCGGGCACGTTGATCTGGAAGGGGAGGATGGCGCCGCCTGCGGCGGCCCTGGCCGGATGCAGCGGCAACAGGCTCGATACGCTGGCGGCAACCGCGGTCATCGCGGCCTGGCTCAGCAATTGACGGCGATCGGGATTGAGGCTCTCGGTTCGTGCTTGCGCGGTCATGTTGGATCTCCCTTGCCTTGGTCGGTGACGCTGACCGAGTTCGAAATCAACGCGTCGGTTGGTGTGCAGAGAGATTGGCGCGGGCCCCGGAAATTTGCTCGTTATGGATTGTTAGCCTGCGTTAGCCGTTGCGAGTCCGCGCACCGCAAGAGGACGATGACATGCGCGCGATGCGACACGGCGCGCGATGACCATGTCATCGCGCGCCGTGTCGGCTAAAGTCGGAGATGCCTTTCGCGGCAGCTCAAGTCGGCAACGGCTGGCCGGCCTGCTCGCGGGCGATGTAGTCGGCGTACCATTCCGCCCAGTTCTCGTCGTGCCCGCCGGTCCGCGCCTCATGCTCGCCATGCGCCAGCGCCGCGCGACGCAGCGCTGCGGCCAGATCGGTCGCTGAGGCGAATGCCGTACCGTCGCCTGCGATGCGTCCGGGCAATCGTGTCGTGACTTCCTGGAACAGCCAGCCATTGCCGTCGGGATCGCTGAACGCGGCGAATGAAGCATAGCTGCCGCGCTTCGGGTCAGCACCACTGACTCGAACGCTGCCGAACAGATAGGGCTCGTCAGGCCCGGCATGAACGTCGCCGGCACCGTGGAACGGCGCGCTGACTTCGACGCCGCGGTCGAGCAGATCCTGTCGTGCCGCCTCGAGATCGGAGACGACCAGATACAGGCCGCGCGCCGAGCCGGGCGCTGCCGCCGTGACGTTCCTGCCGAAGATCACCGAACAGGCCGAGCCCGGCGGCGTGAACTGGATCACGCGCCAGTCGTCGCCTGACGTGAAATCGGCATCCAGTCGCCAGCCGAGTCGCGCATAGAACGCCTTGGCGCGGTCGACATCGGACACCGGGATCACGAGGACCTCGAGCTTCATATCGACGCCGCGAGATGTCGAGGGCTTGGTTTCAGCTTCGCGATTGATCTCGATCACAGCCATGTCCAACTCCTTGTTTCAAGCCGCGGGCCCGGAATCGACACCCGCTCTGAACGTCAGGACTGTCGCGCAAACAACAGACCTTTGCCCGTTATGGAGTGTTAGGGTCCGCTAGCCGTTGTGAGGCAGGGGGAAGCTTCCCCCGCGGTCACGCCGCAGCAATCGGCATCACGATCGTGACCCGGGTGCCGCCCTCCCCCGCCTCGCCCTGCAGCCGCGCATGGATGCTGCGTGCGAGCCCTTCGAGAATCCGGCTACCGGTGCCCTGGAGCGGACCGGTCGCGCCGATGCCGTTGTCGGCCACCGTGCAGAGCCAGGCGCCGCCGCGTCGGGCCAGGCCGATGCGGATCAACGCACCATTCTTGCTCGGGAAAGCATGCTTTGCCGCATTCGTGACCAGCTCCGTCAGCATCAGCGCGAGCCGATGACGCTGCGCCGCCGGCAATGAGCCGCTTTCGATCGCAGCCTCGCAGCGGATACCTGCCGGTTCCAGCACAGCCTCGGAGATCGCCTCGCACAGGCTTTCGAAGAAGGCCGCTGTGGAGACGACCGGCAGATCGTCATGATCAGACAAGAGTTGATAGAGCCTGCCGAAGGCGACGATGCGCCGCTCGAGCCGGTCCACCGCCAGCGACATATCGCCCCTGCCCGCGCGCGTGAAATCGCGACGGACTGACGCACCCAGCAGCGTCAGCGTGTTCTTCATGCGATGGTGGGATTCCCGCAGCACGAGCTCCCAATCACGCGACTGATCATCGAGACCAGGTACAAATTGAGATCGAACGACGTGGTCGTTCGGCCGAGCGCCGATCGCGGACATCATAGCCTCCCGTTGAAAATTGCGTCTAACTCGAAGGCCATACTGGATGCTGTTTGCGCCCGTTGCTCGTTAGACGTTGCAAGATTCTGTTATGATCACCGTCGCGACGACCGAGATCCAGATCCGCCATCGCGGTCCAGCGCATTGCCGGATTGTCCCGATCGCTCGCTAGACCATTCGCGTTTAAGTTAGATTTGCGACGCTCCTCGCGCATCGGCCGATTGCGATGATCGCCACGCGATTTCGCCACTTTCGGCCAGTTTACTGGACGTCTCGTTCTGTTAGACCAAGACTGCACTTTAGCATTTTCACTGGAATTATTGGCCCGTGCCGGACACTAACGAGCAAGATTCGGTCATTGCCTTCGGACCATTCCGCTTGTTCGCGAAGTCGCGGCTGCTCGAGAAGGACGGCGTCCCGCTTCACCTCGGCGGCCGTGCGCTCGACATCCTCATTTTTCTCGCCGAGCGTGCGGGTGAGGTCGTTGACAAGCGGGAGCTGATCAAGCGCATCTGGGCCGACGTGAATGTCGACGAAGGCAGCCTGCGTTTCCACATCACGACGTTGCGCAAGGCTTTGAACGACAAGGCCTTGAACGATGCCGGCGAAGGCTCCCGCTACGTGATCAACGTCCCCGGACGCGGCTATTGCTTCGCGGCCCCGCTGCTCCGGGCTGCGCCTTCGGAGAGCCGGACCAGCCCGCCCGACGCTTCGCTCCGCTCGCTGCCCGCGCCGCTCGCGAAGATGATCGGGCGGGACGATGCGGTCGAGAAGATCTCGGCCGAGCTTGCCCAGCATCGCTTCGTCACAATCGTCGGCCCGGGCGGGATCGGCAAGACGTCGGTGGCACTTGCCGTCGCGCATCGCGAGCTTGCCGGCTTCGATGACCAGGTGTGTTTCGTCGATTTCGGCGCGTTGACGGATGTCCGGCTGGTTCCCGGCACGATTGCGGCCGCACTGGGCCTGACCGTCAACGCCGACGATCCCGTGCCGAGCCTGCTGACGGTCCTGCGCAGCCGGCGCATGCTGCTGGTGTTCGACAGTTGCGAGCATATCCTCGATGAGCTCGCCCCTCTGGCCGAGCGCATGGTCCGCGAGGCGCCGAAGCTGCATATTCTGGCCACCAGCCGCGAATCCTTTCGCACCGAAGGTGAGCGCGTCCACCGGCTGTTTCCGCTGGATTGCCCGCCGCAGCGCGAAGGCCTCGGCATCGCCGACATCCTTGCCTATCCCGCAAGCCAGCTCTTCGTGGAACGCATTGCCGAGAGCCTGAGCGAATTCGAGCTCACCGAGGAGGATGCGTCGCTCGTTGCCGAGATCTGCCGGCGGCTGGACGGCATTGCCCTGGCAATCGAGCTCGCGGCCGGACGCGTCAACGCCTATGGCATTGCCGGGACCGCATCGCTGCTGGACAGCCGCTTCTCGCTGCTGTGGCGGGGACGGCGCACCGCGATTCCGCGGCACCAGACCCTGAGCGCAGCGCTTGCCTGGAGCTACGATTTGCTGCCGCCGGCCGAGAGCGCGACCCTGCGCGGCTTGTCGGTGTTCGTCGGGCCGTTCACGCTGGAAGCCGCGCTTGCGGTCGCATCCTGCCAGGGCATCAGCGAGGGCGAAGGTGTGGAAGCCATTTCGAACCTGCTCTCCAAATCCCTGATCGCGACCTCGCCGGCGGAGCGGCGGTTGCGCTATCGCCTGCTCGACACCACCCGGGCCTTCATGGCGGACAAGCTCGTCGAGAATGGCGAAGCGGACCGCGTCGCGCGCGCCCACGCCGAATATTTCCGCGACTTCCTGCGCGACATTGCGCTGAAATCCACGGGCATGCAGAGCGCGGGCGGCTTCCTTCCCTATGCCGACCATGTGCCCAATGTCCGGGCCGCGCTGACCTTCAGCTTTTCGGACGGCGGCGACCGGACGATCGGCGTGGATCTGGCGGCCTCGGCGGCGCAGTTCTTCCTCGAACTGACATTGCTGACGGAATGCTACCGATGGACCCAGCAGGCGCTGGCGTCGCTCGACACCAGCGCGGTGGACAGCCGTCAGGAAATGACCTTGCAGGCCGCGCTCGGCGTCTCCGTGATGTTCACGCAAGGCAATACGGAAGCGGTCCGGTCGGCCTTCACGCGAAGTCTCGAGCTCGCCCGGCAGCTCGATGACCTGCACTGGCAGCTCTGGCTGCTGCGCGGATTGCACATCTACCTGACCAGGGTCGGAGATTTCCACGGCGCGCTCGGGACCGGCGAACAGGGCGAGGACGTTGCGCTCAAACTGAATGATTCCGCCGCCACGCTGAACGTGGATTGGATGCTCGGCGTCGCGCATCATCTGATCGGCAACCAGGACAAGGCGGTTCGGTTCTGCGAAAGCGCGATGGTGCACAATCCCGGCTCGCAACGGCTGAATATCGGGCATCTCGGCTATGACGACCGCATCGTCGCGCTGGTTGCGCTGGCGCGCGGGCTCTGGCTCACGGGCCGGCCCGAGCGAGCGGTCGAGGTGGCCAGATACACCGTTCGCGAGGCCGAGTTGCTCGAGCAGCCGCTCACCCTCGGCATCTCCCTGATTTGGACGATCTATGTGTTCCTCTGGGTCGGCGACTGGGCCAGTGCCGAAATCCTGATCGAGCGGCTGATCGACCATTCCGCGCGGCACTTCCTCGGCCCCTATCACGCGGTCGGCATCGGCCAGAAGGGCGAGCTGCTGCTGCGCCGGGGCGACGTCGCGGGGGGTATCGAGCACCTCCGCCGCAGTCAGGCTACGTTGTACGCCACACGGCACCGCATCATGACAACGGTGTTCGCGACGGCGCTCGCGGAGGGTCTCGCCTCCCAGAACCAGCCCGACGAGGCCTTGCAGACGATCAACGAGGCGATCGCCCAGATTCCCGATCATGGCGAATCCTTCGACATGCCAGAGATGCTCAGGATCAAGGGTGACATCCTCGCCGGGTCGGGCAACGCTGTGGAGGCCGAGAGTACCTTGCGCAGATCGCTCGATCTGTCCCGGCGTCAATCCGCGGTCGGCTGGGAGCTTCGCGGGGCGATCAGCCTCGCCCGCATCTGGGAGCAGGCCGGCAAGGCCGCTGACGTCCGCGCTTTGCTCAACCCCCTCGTTGCGCGCTACCAGGAGGGCCTCCAGACCCGCGATCTGATCGCTGCCAGGGAGCTGCTGGGCACCCTGAATTGAGAGTATCTTCAACGAGATACTGCCATGCTGCCCGCTCGCAACTCCTAACAACTTCTAACACGCCAAGCCGCATGCGCCCCGCCATGGTGGAGACACTGCACGGTGGATGTGACGGGACATGGCGCTTCTTGACGATGTAATCGATGCCAGCGGCGGAATGGCCCGCTGGAACAGCTTGAGCCGGTTCACGCTCCACCTTTCCGTTGGCGGGACGCTGTTCTCCAGTGCCGGCCATGCCCGGGAATTCAAGGATGTGACCGCTGAAGGCTCGACCCGGACGCAATCGGTGCGCTTCACCGGCATCACCGGGGGTGAGCACTCCGGCTCCTTTCAACCGGATGCGATCACGATCGAGAGCCTGGATGGTGAGGTCCTGCGGTCCTGGCGTGACCCGAGCCTTGCATTCTCCGAGGTCGATCCACCTGCGCTTGCCGATGAACTGCATCTCGTCTTCTTCTGCGGCGTCGCGATCTGGAGTTATCTGACGATTCCATTCCTGCTTGCCCACCCCGATGTCGTGATCGAGGAGCTGTCGCCCTGGCAGGAGAATGCCGAAACCTGGCGGCGGCTGCGGGCACGATTCCCGGCTCACCTGATGACGCTCGCGCCCGAGCAGATATTCTATTTCGACGAGAGCGCCCTGCAGCGGCGGACAGATCACGATCTCTTCGGGATGAAGGTCGCACATTCTTCCTGGGCTCATGACAACTTCGGCGGCATCCTGGTGCCGACACTTCGGCGCGCGCAGACATTGCGGCCCGATGGAACCGTGATTGCCAAGCCGGTGCTGATGGACGTCGAGATCTTCGACGCCGTCTTCGAATAGCGGCGACACCTGATATCGCCGCTCTCAACATCTAACATTACATAACGAGCCAACGGCCCGCCTCGAGCGCAGATTGGGTTCGCGAGCAACGCACGACGTGCTCGAACGAAACCCAGGCGACGCATCCACAAGCGTGGAATGCGTCGCAGCACTTTCCGCAAACCCTCGCGCCACGTGCAAGAGCAATGACATGAGCATTCCAGCCACACTCGCCCTCTCGGCCGCAATGGCCTGCGCCGTCGTGCAAGCCTCAGCGCAGGAATTGCGATCGAGCCGGCGCTCGATCAGCTATCACAGCGTCGATGTTCGTGACCTCAAGATATTCTACCGCGAAGCTGGGCCAGCCGACGCCCCGACCGTGCTGCTGCTGCACGGCTTTCCGTCCTCGTCGCGGATGTGGGAGCCCTTGCTGCCGCTGCTCGCCGACAAATATCACGTGATCGCACCGGACTATCCCGGCTTCGGCAACAGCAGCGCGCCGCCGCCGTCCGATTTCACCTATACGTTCGACAACATCGCCGGCGTGATGAACGAGCTTACGGTGAAGCTCGGTCTTGGCAACTACGTCCTGTTCATGCAGGACTATGGCGGCCCGGTCGGCTTCCGCATGGCGCTGGCGCATCCCGAACGTGTCCGCGGGATCATCATCCAGAATGCCGTGTCGCACGAGCAGGGCTTGAGCCCGCTCTGGGAGGCGCGTCGCAGATATTGGGCCGATCCGGCCCACGAGCTCGAGGCGCTCAAGGCCAATTTCACCTCGCTGGCGGCAACGCGCCAGCGGCATCTCGGCTCCAGCCCGCACCCCGAACGCTACGACCCCGATAGCTGGACCGACGAATACGCCTTCCTGACCCGTCCGGGACAGGCCGAGATCCAGACCACGCTGTTCCTGGATTACCGGACCAACGTCGCCTCCTATCCGGAATGGCAGGAATGGTTGCGCAAGACCCGGCCGCCAACGCTGGTGGTCTGGGGCAAATACGATCCGTCCTTCGCGGTCGCCGGCGCGTCGGCCTATCGCGACGACGTTCCGGATGCGCAGGTTCACATCCTGGAGGCGGGCCATTTCGCGCTGGATGAAGCCACCGACGAAATCGCTGCGCTCGTTCGCGGCTTCCTTGCGCGACTGGACGGGCACAAGGGCTGACAGCAACCCGCGGGGCGGATCGCTACGGAGGCGCCGCCGCTGTTCGGCTTGATCAGGGGGAAGGCGGATTCAGCATGAGCCGTGCGGCCTTGAGATCGGCGGTCTCGAACCCTTCGGAGAACCGCGTGTACGTCTTGGCGAGTTGTTCGCGCGGATCTCGTACACCCTGCCGCTCGCGTAGCCGCGCCAGCGACATCTCGGTGCGCAGCCGCCAGGACAGCGCGCCCTGTTGCTCGGCGAGCTCTGCCGACGCAACAAGGCTAGCCTCGGCCGCGTCGAGCTTTCCGCTCTGCGCCTCCAGCTCTCCGCGCAGACGGAGCAGCTCCGGCATGTCGAAGGCGCCGCCTTCCTGCTCGACGCGGTCGATGGTTTCGTGAAGGACCTGAGCGCCTTCCGCCAAGCGCCCCAACGAGACCAGCCCGGAAGACAGATCCGCGGCGAACGCCGACATATAGAGCTCGTAGCGATCCGCGTGCAGACGCGGAAGCGCGCTCCGCAACAGGTCGATGCCGCCAATGGCCTCGCCGTGGGCAATCATGGTCTGCGCCCGAAAGCCGGTCGCAACGGCTTCGTAGGGGACGAGCCCGTGCATACTCGCATGCGTCGCCAGGCGAGTGCTCATGGTCTCGACGGCGGACCAGTCGCCGACCCAACCGAACACCGAGGCGGACCAGCACAGCGCGATACAATGCATGACCACGTCGCGCGGCGCTGATGCGCCGACGAGCGGGAGGACGCATTCGAGCGCGCGATCGGGATAGCCGCGCAGCCACAACACGCGCGCGAGCGGAATTTGCGGCGTACGCGAATAGGCGAAATGTCCCGGTTGCGTGCCCCGCAGCGCGGCGTCGTCGCGCATGCCCTCGTCGAGATGAGCTTGCGCCTCGGCCTGGTCGCCGGCGAGGTGATAGGACACGCCGAGAAGCGCCTTGCTGCCCGCAATGCCCGCGGTATCGCCGATCAGGCGCGCGATCCGCTCGGCGTGACGCGCTGTCGGCACCAGCTGCCGGTAGCCGCCGGTCCGGCGGTAGAACATGTTCAGTCGCGACAGCAGCCTGAACGTGTTGGCATGGTCGCCGAGCGCTTGCGCGATCTCCAGCCCGCGCCTGAGCGCCGCTTCCGCCTGCTCGCTGTTGCGCTCGGTGAACATGAAGGCGTGGCCGAGCGTCGACTGGAGCTCGAGCTCCCATCGGCCGCCACGATCGGCGTCGTCGAGCATCGCGAGTGCGCGATCGGACCAGATGCGCGCCTCGTTCAGCAAATTGAGCTCGACGAACAGCCCCGTGCAACTGCCGGCAAGCGGCACGCGCAAATCGGCGCCGTCATCATGGGCGTAGCTCCAGGCCAGCGCCGCGCGGGAATCGGCGAGCAGACCCGCGCGCTCCTGCGAGCGGGACACCTGGCCGCCGCCGCCCTGCGCCGTCAGGCCGGCTTCGAGCGTGCGTTGAACGTAACAGGCGTGACGGCGCGCGATAGTGTTGGCCTCACCGCCATCCGCCAGCTTCTGCATGGCATAGGCACGCGTGGCATCCAGCAGGCGATAGCGCCGCGATGCGCCGTCCGGCTGCGAGGACACCAGCGACTTGGCCACGAGCTGCTCCAGCGCCTCGATGACGCGATCCTCCGGCGTTGCCTCCTTGGCCGCCACCGCTATGGCGCCCTTCAGGGTGAAGTGACCTGCGAAGACGGCGAGCCGCAGAAACACGATGCGCTCGTTCTCGCCGATCAGGCCGAAACTCCAGTCGAGCGTGGCACCGAGCGTCTGCTGCCGCGGCGGCGCCGTTCGCCGCCCGCGCCATTCGAGCTGCAGACGGCTGTCGAGCAGCGCCGCCATCTCGCGCAGCCCGTAGAGACCGACGCGCGCGGCGGCAAGTTCGATCGCGAGCGCGATGCCATCGAGCTTGCCGCAGATCTGCACCAGGATTTCCGCATCCTCGTCGGTGAGATCGTCGCGATGCCCCGCCGCACTGGCGCGGTCGACGAACAGGCGCGCCGCCGGATAATTCAGCACCTCGCCGGCGCTGAGGCGTGTGCCTTGCGGCGGGCCGGGCAGCGGAGCAAGCTCGAAAACCTGCTCGCCCGCCACCGACAGCTGCTCGCGGCTGGTGGCGAGGATGGCGACGCCGGGCGCCTCGCGGTGGATGTCTTCCGCGAGACGTGCGACCGCGTCGATGACGTGCTCACAGCTGTCGAGAACGAGAAGCAGCCGCCGCCCGCGCAGGAAATTGACGATGCTGCCACTCGGATCGTTGTGATGCACGACGAGGCCAAGCGCGGCGGCAACCGTGCTCGCTACCAACGCGGCATCCTTGAGCGGACCGAATTCAAGGAAATGGACGTTGCCCTCGAACCTGTCGTACAGGTCATGCGCGAGCGCGACCGCAATGGTGGTCTTGCCGATGCCGCCTGGCCCGCGCAGCGTGATGAAACGATCGCGGAGCAAGCGCGGCGCCAATTCGGCCACGATTTCGTCCCGCCCGACCATCCGGTCCAGGCGATGCGGCAGAGACGGCGACGGCGTCACCCTTTCGGCCGGCCGCGACGTGAGCGCAGGCGGCTCAGCGCGTGGGCCACGCTGCACCGGCGCGACGAAGCAATAACCCCGGCTCGGGATGTTGGTGATGTAGCGGACACCGTCCTTGCCGTCGCCGAGCACCTTGCGCAGCTCCGCGACATGAACCCGCAAGGAGATCTCCTCGACGGAGAGTCCGGACCACGCGTAGCCGAGAATCTCGTTCTTTGGCACCACCTCGCCGGCTCGGCTGACGAGCAGGCGCAAAATATCCATCGCCCGACTGCCGAGCTTGACCGGCACGCCGTCCTTCTCCAGCAGCCGCGAGCGCAGCGAGAACGGCCCGAACGAGACGGCATCGAGATCTGGGATCGTTCCGGCGCCGCCGCTGCGGGGGCCATGTCCTGCCGTGAGGTCGGTCACATCTTGCTCATCTTGACGACTGCTTCCTCGAAACGCGCGGGGACTATACCCGGCACCGATGCGAGGTCCAGCGAAGGCCCTGCGCGGATCTCACACCGGCACGTCGATCCCCACGCGATCCTCCTTGAGGTCCCCTCAAACAGCGGCAGCCGGGCAAATCTCCGACAAATTGGACTTGATCAAACGACTGCGGCGGGCTGTCGCACCTGGTGCACGCGCACAAAATCTAACAGATCCTAATCACCACTAACGGGCGTCCTGGCCAGCTCACGCCTATCCTCCGAGTATGGAAAGCATTGGGTTTGCGCGTTTGCCGGTCGTTGCAAACCGCGGCAAAGCCAGGAGAGGACGAGCGATGTCGAACAATTTGCACGCGGCCCATGCCTGGATCGATTTTCCAGCCGGCTCGCGGGATCACGAGGTTCTTCGCCCGACGCAGGTGATCGCCCGGGAGAGCCAATGGCGTCAGATCGATCGCGCTCCGGACGCCGCGACCCAGGACATCACGATCTCGCGATGGGAGGACACGCGGAGCAGCTCGTCGCACGAGACGACGACGCCGGACGATCGCTATTTCATCGGCATCGCCCTGAAGACCACGCGCGCGAAGCTGACACGGGACCGCCAGATCATTTTCGACGGCACCATGCCTGCGGGGACGCTCTATGTCACCGCTCCGTCGAAATCTCTCGGCGTGCAGTTCCAGTCGCCATGCGCCTTCCTGCACGTCCACATCTCCACGGATCATCTTCCGGCCCATGTCGTTGCGACTGACGGGCTCAATGATCTCGTGCTGCTCCGCGATCCGCTCGCCGCCGAACTTGCCAAGGCGCTGATCGAGCAGAGTGATGCCAAAGACCGGCATTTCACGCAGTGCATCGGCCGGACCCTGGCGATGCATCTCACCCGGATGGAGTTGCCGCGCGTCAGGGTCAACGCCTTGCCGAAATGGCGGCTGCGGCGTGTCGAGCAATATATCGCCGATCATTTCCACCGCGGCATCAGCCTGTCCGAGCTCGCCAATGTCGCCGGCCTGTCCCGGATGCACTTTGCGGCACAATTCCGCGCAGCGACGGGTTACCGTCCCCGCGAATATCTGCTCAATCACCGGACCGAGCAGGCGAAGACGCTGCTTGCAACCACCGAGCGGCCATTGGCGGAGATCGCTCTTGCCGTGGGCTTCAGCACGCAGGCGCATTTCTCGACCGTGTTCAAGCGCATCAGCGGCGAGTCACCGGCACGCTGGCGCCTCGCCAGCAGGGGTGAGCGGCTCGAGGTCGAAGCGCCGCCGCGGCGCCGCCCTTCCCCGCAGATCGGTTGGATCGCCAGCGCCGCGGCGTAGTGCAGCGTCGGGCGCACGTGAGGGCTACACCGGATCGAACGCGCGGATCGGCGGCAGATTGCCGGTGAACTTCTCCACCTCGACCACCGTCAGCTGCCCGGTGCAGCCTTGCGCGAACGACGAGGTCCCGATGTCGCGGGTGAGCACGTTCGGATTGCCGTGAACGCAGAGCGGCGCCTCGTCCTCGGGGTCCATCGGATCGTACCAGGCGCCGGTCGGAAGCTGCACCACGCCGGGCGCGATGCCGTCGGTGACGTGGACCGCGGCGAGGCACGCACCGCGATCGTTGAACAGGCGGATGATGTCGCCGTCCTTGATGCCACGCGCGTTCGCATCGCGCGGGTTCATCCGCGCGACCTCGCGGCCGCGATGTTTGGCGGCAAGCGAGTGCCCGCCGAAATCAAGCTGGCTGTGCAGGCGCGTCACCGGCTGGTTGGCGACGAGGAAGCACGGCGCCCCCGGCTTGGGCATGTCGGTCTTGTCGAGCCAGACCGGATGTCCCGGACAATCCGCATCGTTGTGCCCGGCAATCTTGGCCGAAAATATCTCGATGCGCCCGCTCGGCGTCGGCAGCGCGTGATTGACGGGATCCTCACGGAAGCGGCGCAGCCGGCCGCCGTCATCGGGCTGCTGCGGCACGACCAGGCTGCCGCGCGCCCAGAACTCGTCGAAGCGAGGGGCTTCCAGGCCGCGCTTGGCGAGCGAGGCGCGGGTCGGCTCGTAGAGATGCTCCAGCCATTGCCGCGAGGTGCGGCCCTCGGTGAAGGGTTCGCGGGCCCCCAAACGGTCGGCGAGATCGGCAAAGATATCGTAGTCGTCGCGCGAAAGCCCGAATGGCTCGGCGATCTGGTGCATGGCCACCATGAGGGGGTCGTTGCTGGAATAGCCGATGTCCTCGCGCTCGAGCGTCATCGTCGACGGCAGCACGATGTCGGCATGACGGGCGGTGGCGGTCCAGGCAAGCTCATGCACGACGAACGTATCGAGTTTCGCAAAAGCCTTGCGCAGGCGGTTGATATCCTGGTGGTGATGGAAGGGATTGCCGCCGGCCCAGTAGACCATGCGGATGTCCGGATAGGTCCGCGTCTCGCCATTGTAGCGATAGGTGCTGCCCGGCTTGAGCAGCATGTCGGCGATGCGCGCCACGGGAATGAAATCGGCGACGCCGTTGCGGCCCTGCCCCAGCGTCGGCCCCGGCACGTCGTTGACGCGGCGGCCGTAATAGCCGATGGCCCCGAGCGAATAGGCATAGCCGCCGCCGGGAAGGCCGATCTGGCCGAGGGCTGCCGCCAGCACCATGCCCATCCACACCGGCTGCTCGCCATGCTCGGCGCGCTGCAGCGAATGCGAGACGGTGATCAGCGCGCGCTTTCCGGCGAGCCGGCGCGCGAGCTTGCGGATCGTCTCCGCCTCGACGCCTGAGATCGCGGCGGCCCATTCGGCATGCTTGGCCTGCCCGTCACTCTCGCCGGTGAGGTAGCGCAGGAAGACCGGCCAACCCTCGGTGTAACGATCGAGGAAGGCCTGATCGTGCAGGCCTTCGCTGACCAGCGTGTGAACGATGCCGAGCATCAGCGCGGTATCGGTGCCGGGCACGCAGCTCATCCATTTGGCACCGGCTTCCACCGGCAGATCGTCACGCAGCGGGCTGACCAGGATGAAGTCGCAGCCGCGCCGGCTCGCCGCTGCCATCGCGCCGCGCTCGACGTGCTTGCTGATGGAGCCGCCGGCCACCATTGAGTTCTTCAGCGCCATGCCGCCGAAGGCCAGCACGATGTCGGTGGTCTCGGCGATCTGCTCCCAGGTGACATTGCGCTTGGTGATGTCCTCGTAACCCGCCAGAATCTGCGGCAGCAGCACCGAGGACGCGCCGGAGGAATAGGTGTTGACCGAGCGCACATAGCCGCCCATCGCGATGTTGAGGAAGCGATGCACCTGGCTCTGGGCGTGATGAAAGCGGCCGGCGCTCGACCAGCCATAGGAGCCGCCGAACACGGCGCCAGGCCCTCGCGTATCGCGGATGCGCGACAGCTCGTCGCCGAGGAGGTCAAGCGCCTTCTCCCAGCTCACGGAGACGAATTCGTCGCGGCCGCGGCGATCGTCGGGGCCCGGCCCGCGCTCGAGCCAGCCGCGGCGGATCGCCGGCTGGGAAATGCGCGCCTGATGGCGGAGCGCGCCGGGGAAATTGTCGATGATGCCGTTCGGATCGGGGTCGCCCGCATAAGCCCTGACCTCCAGCCCGGCCGCGCCCTGACGCGCGGAAAACACGCCCCAATGCGAGGTGTGCGGCTTGAAGCCATCCGACAGGTCGAGACCGGGATCGGGGAAGCCAATCGTATCGTCCATCATCTGATCCTTGTTCCGGTACGTGGCGGCAGTATACCGATCCCAGCCGGGATGTCGCCGAGATCAGCGCCGACAGAAACGCCGGGCTGTCGTGCGCAAGCCCGGGCTGGCAACCGTCGCCAGACCATGCGGCGGCGATTCACAGGACAATGCGCCGAAAATGTGCGATATGCCGCTCCTCTCACAGCGACAACGGACACCTCATGATCAAACGCCATTTGCCGTACGAAGGTCTGCTCCACGAAGTGGTCGAGCACAATGGCGTGCTTTACATCGGCGGCATCGTCCCGGAGGACACCAGCCTCGATATGTCGGGCCAGGCCAAGGACGTCCTCACTCAACTGACGCAGCTCTTGAAGACGCTCGGATCCGACCCAGCCAACGTCTTGCAGGTGACGATCTACATGACAGATCTCAAGGAGAAGGCTGAGTTCAACGCGGTCTGGAAACCGCACTTCGCAGAAGTTCATCTGCCGGCTCGCGCCGCAATCGGCGTGGCCGATCTCGGTCCGGGTGTCAAACTCGAGATGACCGCCATAGCTGCCGCGCAATAGTGCGGCCCAGGGATTCGCTGCTTGCTGCGTCGACGACGCGAGAGGATCCCGTCATCTCCAATCGCCAGTGCTTCGCGGTCCGTCATCGCGCCATGACTCCGTCATCGCACGATGACACAATGCGCGGTCACGGGGCGCGTCCGATTTGGAACGGCATCACTCACCTGCGCAGCAATCCACCAGCAGCTGCCAGATCCGCTGCGCCTCGCGTCTCTCGTGGCTCTCCGTCACCTTATCGGCGCCGGACTGACCATAGCCGGCGATGGTGCGCGCTTCACGCGGCGCGATCCACCGTTCCGAGATCGGGTCGTACCATTTTCCGATGTTCATCTCAGTCACGGCGATCGACTCACAAATTTTCCAACGGTCGAGCGATGCACCTCCTTGCGGCCTCATGCGAACCATCCGGCGGCGCGTCGCTCAGTTACCAATCAGCGGCGCGTATGTTGGTTCCAGTCGCTGCATCATCCCGGCCGGGCCGGATGAAGCGTACGCGGGTGCCGCTCGTGCAACAGCCGCGCGAGCTCCTCGCGCTCGGTCTCGCGCCCCTTCATGGCCGTCTCGAACAGCGCTTCCTGGATGTCGCGAGGCATGTCGCCCCACACGTCCATCGCCGCGCGGCCGAGCAGGCCCGCAAGATGATCAATTCCGTCGCTCATTCGGCCCTCCTGGTCTGCACACAGGAATGGAACAGCTGCGGCCGCGCAGCGTTCCAGTGTCATCATTGTGAAAAGGAGGCGTCTTTTATGGGATTCTTCACCAAGGACATCAAATCGATGGAAGACCTGCTGCTGCACGGGCTGCAGGACATCTATTACGCGGAGCAGCAGATCCTGAAGGCGCTGCCGAAGATGATCGACAAGGCGACCAACAGGGATCTCGTCGCCGGCCTGAAGGCTCATCTGGACGAGACCAACAAGCAGGTGGAACGGCTCAACAAGGTGTTCGCCAAGCTCGGCAAGGAGCCCAGCGGCACGCAGTGCCCCGCCATCGACGGCCTCATCGAGGAAGCCGACGCGACCGCCGGCGAGATCGAGGACAAGGCCGTGCTCGATGCCGCGATCGTGGCCAACGCGCAGGCCGTCGAGCACTACGAGATGTGCCGCTACGGCACGCTGATCGCCTGGGCGCAGGAGCTCGGCCACGACGACATCGTGCGCTTCCTCACGACCAATTTGAACGAAGAGAAGGCCGCCAACACCAAGCTGAACACGGTGGCGCTCCGCAAGGGCGTCAACGCCAAGGCGTCCAACGCCGCCTGATCGATCTGCTGGCCAGGACGTGGCGGCCCGGCCTCCGGCGCCGCCACGATCCTCGTGCTCTCAAGACGCTGACGAGGCACCTTCAATCAGATGAACGGCTTCCCGCCGGTGACGGCCAAGGTGGCCCCCGAGGTGAAGCTCGATAGCGGATCGGCCAGCATGACATAGGCGGTCGCGAGCTCGGCCGGCTGGCCGGCGCGCTGCATCGGGACCTGCTTGCCGAAATTCTTGACCCTTTCCTCCGACATCGTCGACGGGATCAGCGGCGTCCAGATCGGCCCCGGAGCCACGGCGTTGACCCGAATGCCTTTCTCGGCCAGCATCTGCGCCAGCCCACCCGTGAAATTCTGGATGGCGCCCTTGGTCGTGGCGTAAGCCAGCAAGGTCGGGTTCGGCATGTCGGAGTTCACCGACGCCGTGTTGATGATCGCAGCGCCCGGCCGCATGTGAGGCACGGCGGCCTTGGTCAGATAGAACATGGCGTGGATGTTGGTCTCGAACGTGCGCTGCCACTCCTCGTCGCTGATGTCGGCGATGTCCTTGAACGTGGCCTGGTGGGCGGCATTGTTGACGAGGATATCGATCCCACCGAGCTCCTCGACCGTGCGACGCATGATGGACCGGCAGTGCTCGGGATTGCTGATGTCGCCGGGAATCAGGATCGCCTTGCGTCCCGCTTGCTCTACCAGCGCCTTGACCTCGGCTGCATCCTCGTCCTCGTTCAGATAGGAGATGCCGATGTCCGCGCCCTCACGGGCATAGGCGATCGCGACCGCGCGGCCGATGCCGCTGTCACCACCGGTGATGAGCGCCTTCTTTCCGGCCAAACGTCCTGAGCCTCTGTAGCTCTCCTCGCCATGATCGGGGCGTGGATTCATCGCACCCGTCGAACCAGGCATCGGCTGCTGTTGCGAAGGATAAGGCGGCTTGGGGTATTCGATCATGGACAGCTCCAGCAATTCGCTCCGCTAACGGAGCCCCGCCCGAAGCGTTCCTGTGACAGCCTGTTGCACCGCGGAACCATTTGCGCCGCACCATTCAAAAATGAGACTGCCCGTCAAACCAAAGGAGGCGCTAACGGATGCACCGCATCCGACTTCGGTTAGCTTTCCCATCAAAGCCGCGGGCCTTTCGAGAGCCACGCGGCGACAAAAGACGACACACAGGGAGGAGCACAATGTCGAAATGCAGTGTGGGACTGCTCGCGCTGAGCAGCTTGTTTCTTTCAAGCGCAGCGATCGCCCAGGAAAAGATCAAGGTGGGCGTAACCGCAACCCTCGAAGGCACCTACACGGTGCTCGGCGAGGACGGCATGCGCGGCCACCAGACGGCACTCAACGTCCTCGGCAAGAAGGTCGGCGACAAGGAGCTCGAATTCATCGTCGCCTCGACCGACGCAACGCCGGACAGCGCGGTGCGCGCCGTGCGCAAGCTGATCGAGCAGGACAAGGTGCAGATCCTGCTGTCGCCGCTCTCCGGCGACGAAGGCATCGCGGTGAAGAACTTCGCAAAGACCCATCCGGAGCTGACCTTCATCAACGCAGCCTCCGGCGCGCAGGAAACCACTTATGTCGATCCTGCCCCGAACTTCTTCCGCTACAACATGGACGGCGCGCAGTGGCAGGTCGGCCTCGGCAAATACGCCTTTGAGGACAAGAAGTATCGCAAGATCGCGACCGTCGGCGAGGACTATTCCTTCATCTACACCCAGGTGTTCGGCCTCGTGCTCGAGTTCTGCGGCGCCGGCGGACAGGTCACCAACCGGCAATGGGTGCCGCTCGGCACCAAGGATTTCGCCTCGGTCATCGCCGCACTGCCCGACGACGTCGACGCGATCTATCTCGGGCTTGGCGGCGCCGATGCCGTCAACTTCCTCAACCAGTACCAGCAGGCCGGCGGCAAGGCGCATCTGATGGGCGGTTCCATCATGATCGACCAGACCATCCTGTCGTCGAAGGGCAACGCCAAGAACGCCCTGGTCGGCACCATCGCGGCGAGCGGCCAGGCCGATACCTGGGAGGATCCGGGCTGGCAGAAATTCGTGAAGGCCTATCAGGACGCCTTCCCGCCGAACAAGCGCTTCCCGAGCCCGTCACTGCTCGCCACCAACTATTACGGCTCGACCATGGCGCTGATCCTGGCGCTGCGTGAGGTCAATGGCGATCTCTCCAACAACCAGGCCAAGTACAAGGAAGCCCTCGCCAAAATCGAAATCGATGCGCCGAACGGCAAGATCAAGCTCGACTCCAACCGGCAGGCGATCGGCACCAACTTCGTCACCGAAGTCGTTGATGACGGCAAGGGCGCGCTGTTCAGCAAGGTCGTGAAGGTGATCCCGAACGTGAACCAGACGCTCGGCTACGATCCGGCCGTCTTCTCCAAGATCGGGCTGCCGAGCCGCACCGTGCCGGAATGTAAGAAATACTGACGCATCACCTCCGCGATGCACAACCCGGGGAGCGACTTGCTGACGCGGTCGCTCTCCGCTCTTGCAATCTCGTCGGCGTTGTTGAACGCTGAGCGAAAAGACAAGAACATTCGGGAGGGGAAGGCATGAGCCGTGCGCTCGCCGTCTTCCACGGCCGGTTCGGCCGGGCGACGGTTTATCAGTTGAACCGCCCTTTCAATATTCACGCCCATCGTGAAGGTCATCTGATCTTCCATGTTGGCGGCATGCCGGCATGCATCGACGTCTCCGAGGGACACCACGATCTCAACGAGACGTCCGTCGTCGCGGTCAATCCCTGGGAGCCGCATAATTTCCTGCCCGCCGATCTCGACGGCGGCGCGATCTTCTTCGTGCTCTATGTCAATGCCGAATGGTTTGCACCCGATGCCTCCGGCACCCATCGGATGCGTTTCGGCCGCACCCAGTTCCGGCGCACGCCGGCGCTGGACAAGCACATCAGGCGGACGGCCGCGCTCGTGTGCGGCGCACCATCGCTCTCCAGCCTCGATTCCGAGCTGCGGCGGCTGATCGACATCTGCTACGACGAAAGCTGGCAGCAGGCCGAGATCGCGCGCGATCCACGCGCAAACGGCTCCGTCACCGATTTCCGCGTGCGCAAATGCATCAAGATGATGTCGGAGAGCCCCGGCGCCGAGATCGAGCTCGATACGATCGCGCGGGAATCCGGACTGTCGCGACCGCATTTCTACCGGCTGTTCCGCGTCCAGACCGGCGTGACGCCGAACCTCTATCTCAACACGCTGATCATGGAACATGCGCTCGAAGCGCTGGTGGCAAGCGAGACGCCGATCGCCGATATCGGCTTCGATCTCGGCTTCTCCTCGCAGAGCGGCTTCACCCGCTTCTTCGCCGCCAATGTGGGAATGGCCCCGACCGATTATCGACGCGCAGCCAAGATTTTGCGCGCCTGAGAGCGGGCCACGAAAAGATACTCACGATCAAACGTCGCCCTCGCAGCCCCGCTAGGATGCGGGCAACGCGATCCCGAAAGAGGGTCGCGAGTCCAGGGAGGACGTGCGTCCATGGCAGGGCCAGCAGCAGCCGGCAACGGCTTGCATGCCCCCTCGCCCCGCTTGCAGGGAGAGGGTTGGGGTGAACCCGCGTGCTCGGCGCGACCTCTCTCCGCACGCGCGAGCGCAATCGCACACGATCTCCTGGAGCCGCCTGAACAAGCGCCTCCTCCTTCGAGACGATCGCTGCGCGGTCTCCTCAGGATGAGGCTAATCGGCATCGACCCCGCTGAAATTGCTGCCGCATACTCTGCCCTCATCCTGAGGAGCCCGCCAAAGCGGGCGTCTCGAAGGATGGGCCGCGGAAAATCCGCTTACGATATGCCATTGCCCCGCCGCAAGCGATACGAGGCGAGAGCATGAGCCGCTTCGTCGAACGCCATCCGGCCTGGGCGCTGATCTCGATCATTGCCATTGCCGTCGGGCTGTGGCTGGTCTTCGCGGTCTGGCCGCCGGGCCTGGAAGAGGCCATTGGCCGCAAGCGCGTCTTCCTCAACGCGGTCTTCAACGGCATCACGCTCGGCGGACTCTACTTCCTCGTCGCCAGCGGCTTCACGCTGATCTTCGGCCTGATGCGCAACGTCAACCTCGCGCACGGCTCGCTCTATCTGTTCGGCGGCTATGTCGGCTACGCCATCAGCACGGCGACCGGCTCCTGGCTGCTCAGCTTCATCGTCGCCTTCATCCTCACCGCCCTGGTCGGCGTCCTGCTCCAGTTGATCGTGTTCCGCCGGATGGAGGGACAGGACCTCAGGCAGACCATGGTGACGATCGGGCTTTCGATCGTGTTCGCCGATCTCATGCTGTGGGCCTGTGGCGGCGACTTCTACCAGATCCAGACGCCGAACTGGCTGATCGGCCCCATCGAGCTGCCGCTGGTCACGGCGATCAAATCCTCGGGCGAGCCGGTCTATCTCCGATATCCCCTGGTGCGGCTGGTGATCTTCGCCGCCTCTGTCGTGATCGGCGTGGCGATGTGGCTCGCGCTCAATCGCACCCGCGCCGGCATGATCATCCGCGCCGGCGTCGACGACCGCGATATCCTCGCCGCGACCGGGGTGCGCATCCAGCTCGTCTTCGTGGCGGTGTTCGCGTTCGGCGCAGGACTTGCCGGCATCGCCGGCGTCGTCGGCGGCACCTTCCAGTCATTATCCCCGGGCGAGGACATCCGCTTCCTGCTCGCCTCCCTCGTCGTCGTGATCGTGGGCGGCATGGGCTCGATCCCCGGCGCGGCGCTCGGCGCGCTGATCATCGGCCTCGCCGAACAGCTCGGCTCGGTCTACATCCCGACCTATGCCATCGTCGTGACCTTCCTGATCATGGTGCTGGTGTTGGCGATCCGGCCGCAAGGCCTGTTGGCGAGGCGCTGACATGTCGCTCGCCCACGATGCCCGCGTTACCGTTCGCCCCGCCGATGTTGCGCAGCGCCCGGCGCGGACATGGCCGGAGATCAACAATCCCGCCGCCTGGATCGTCGCAGTCATTCTCTTGATCATGCCGTTGATCGCGAGCGGCTTCTTCCTGATCGAGATCTTCGCGACCACGCTGATTCTCGGCATCATGGCGCTCAGCCTGATGTTCCTTGCCGGCTATGGCGGCATGGTCAGCCTGATGCAGCTCACCATCGCGGGCTTCTCGGCCTACATGGTCGCCGTGTTCGGCGTCAGCGGCAACGCCAATATCAGCCTGGGCTGGCCGTGGTGGCTCGCGGTCCCCATGGCGCTGGCGCTGGCGACCGCCTTCGGCACGCTCGGCGGCGCGCTCGCGGTGCGCACCGAAGGCATCTACACCATCATGATCACGCTCGCGATCGGAGCGGCCTTCTACTATTTCACCAACCAGAACTGGGCGATCTTCAACGGCCATACCGGCATCAACACCGTGGCGACGCCGCACTTCTGGGGCGTGAACTGGCGCGCCGACATTCCCTTCTACTATATCGTGCTCGCGGTTGCCGCGCTGTGCTATTTCGCCGTCGAATATCTCTCGCGCGCTCCGTTCGGGCTCGCGCTTCAGGGCGTGCGCGACAACCCGCGCCGGATGGCGGCGCTCGGCTTCAACGTCAATGCGCATCGCGTCGCCGCCTATGCCTTCGCCTCCTTCGTGGCGGCACTCGCCGGCGTCCTCCAGGTCTGGAACTACCGCCAGATCTCGCCGGGCTCGGTCAGCGTCGGGGCCTGCATCGACGTGCTGATCATCGCCGTCGTCGGCGGCATCACCCGTCCGATCGGTCCCTTCATCGGCGCGCTGATCTTCGTGCTGCTGCGCACTTTCGCGCTCGACTTCCTTGTCAGGCTCGGCCTCGACGGCAACCGCTTCCGCCTGCTGATCGGTCTCGGTTTCCTCGCCATCGTGTTCTGGTCCTCGGACGGCGTCATCGGCCTGTGGCAGCGCTGGCGCCAGAGCCGGCGTCCTGCCGCAAATCGACCGGGCGGAGGACGCGGCCATGGATAGCGTCGCCCAACGCCTCTCGGCCGTCGGCGCCGGCGCCGCGCTGGAGCTGCGCGGCGTGACGCGGTTGTTCGGCGCGCTCGCGGCGCTGACCGACGTCACCATCACCGTGCGGCCCGGCGAACGCCGCGCCGTGCTCGGCTCCAACGGCGCCGGCAAGACCACGTTGTTCAACTGCATCACCGGCGACTTCGCGCCCTCCTCCGGCACGATCCGCTTCTTCGGCGAGGACGTCACGCATTTCCCGCCCTATGAACGCATCCGCCGCGGGCTGCGCCGGACCTACCAGATCTCGGCCTTGTTTCCCGGCCTCACCGTGCAGGACAATGTCTATCTCGCCTGCCGCGGCGTCTCGCGCGGACGCTTCTCGTTGCTGCGGCCGGGACAGAACGATGCCCTGATGCATGCGGCCGACAACCTCGTCCAGGCCGTGCATCTGGCCGCCGTGAAAGACCAGCGCGTGGCGGAGCTCGCGCACGGCCAGCAGCGCCAGCTCGAGATCGCGCTCGCGCTCGCCGGCGCCCCGCGCTTCGTCCTGTTCGACGAGCCGGCCGCGGGCCTGTCGCCGACCGAACGGGCCGAGCTGATCGAGATCCTGACCTCGCTGCCGGCGCATATCGGCTACATCATCATCGAGCACGACATGGACGTCGCCTTGCGCGTCGTCGAGAGCGTCACGATGATGCACAACGGCCGCATCTTCAAGGAGGGCCTGCCGGAGGAGATCCAGTCCGACCCCGAGGTGCAGGAGCTTTATCTCGGAGGCGGCCATGAATGAGGCCCGTCGCTCCGCCGCCGGGCTCGAGGTCCGCGGGCTCGACGTCTATTACGGGCACTCGCACGCGCTGCAAAGCGTCGACCTCACGCTCGAGAGCGGCGTGTTCTCCGTCGTCGGCCGCAACGGCATGGGCAAGACCACGCTGTGCAAGGCGATCATGGGGCTGGTCGGCGTCAGCGGCGGGTCGATCCGTGTCCGCGGCGCGGACATCACAAGGCGGCCGCCCGCCCAGATCGCCCGGCTCGGCGTCGGCTACGTACCGCAGGGGCGCCGCCTGTGGCGCTCGCTCAGCGTCGACGAGCATTTGCGGCTGGCCGGCGGCATGCGCTCCGGCGCCTGGACGGTCGAGCGCATCTACGACACCTTCCCGCGCCTTGCCGAGCGAAGGGATCACGGCGGCGGCCAGCTCTCCGGCGGCGAGCAGCAGATGCTGGCGATCTCGCGCGCGCTGCTCACCAATCCGCATTTGCTGATCATGGACGAGCCGACCGAGGGACTTGCGCCCGTCATCGTGGCGCAGGTCGAGGAGATGCTGCTGCGGCTCGGTGAGGACGGCGACATGTCCGTGCTCGTGATCGAGCAGAATATCGGGGTTGCCACCGCGGTCTCGCGCAACGTCGCCATCATGGTCAACGGCCGCATCAATCGCATCATCGACTCCGCACGACTCGCCGCCGACCGCGAGCTCCAGCAACGCCTGCTCGGCGTCGGGCTTCATGCCGAGCTCGAGCCGGATATCGAGATCTCGGCGACCGGCCCGGAAGCTAAACCTGCGCCGGCGCCGCGCCGCGACGGGCCGATCCGCATCTACGTCTCCAACCCGACGCTGCCGACGCGATGGTCGCAGCCGGTGCCGATCGCCCGCATCGAGGCCGCAGCGCGCACGCTCTCGACGCAGGTCGCGCGGCTCGACGACACCGCGCGGCGCAAGCGCGAGCCGATGGCGGCGCAAACCGCGGGCCCGCCTGTCGTCCTGGTCGTCGGCACGCTCGACACCAAGGGCCTCGAGCTGCGCTTCATCCGCGACATCATCGCCGAAACCGGCCTGCGTACGCGGCTGGTCGACGTCTCGACCAGCGGCAAGCATTCCAGCTGCGATGTCTCCGCGCAGGAGATCGCCCTCAACCACGGCCGCGGCGGTGCCGCGGTATTCGGCCCCGACCGCGGCGCGGCCGTGACCGCGATGGCCGATGCGTTCGCGAGCTGGCTACGGCGCCAGGGCAATGTCGTCGGCGTGATCACGGCGGGCGGGTCGGGCGCGGCGTCGCTGGTTGCCCCCGGGATGCGCGCGCTTCCGGTCGGCGTCCCGAAGCTGATCATCTCCTCCGTCGCATCCGGCGATGTCGGGCCCTATGTCGGCCCGGCCGACATCACCATGATGCACTCGGTCACCGACGTGCAGGGCTTGAACTCGATCTCGCGCGCGGTGCTGGCCAACGGCGCCCATGCGCTTGCCGGCATGGTCAAGGCGCGGCTGGATGCGCGCGCCGCGACGGCACGGGAGGCTGGCGGCCTGCCTTCGGTCGGCATCACCATGTTCGGCGTGACGACGCCGGCGGTGCAGAAGATCGCCGCCGAGCTGCGCGACGATTTCGAGTGCCTGGTCTTCCATGCCACCGGCGTCGGCGGCCGTTCCATGGAGAAACTCGTCGAGTCCGGCCAGCTCGCCGGCGTCATCGACCTCACCACGACGGAGGTCTGCGATCTCCTGATGGGCGGCGTGTTTCCCGCAACCGAGGACCGCTTCGGTGCGATCATCCGCACGCGTATCCCCTATGTCGGCTCGGTCGGCGCACTCGACATGGTCAATTTCGGCGCGCCCGACACCATTCCCGAGCGCTACCGCGGCCGCAAATTCCACGTCCACAATCCGCAGGTGACGTTGATGCGGACGAACGTGGAGGAGAACGAGCGCATGGGCCGCTGGATCGGCGAGCGGCTCAACCAGATGGACGGCCCGGTGCGCTTCTTCCTGCCCGAGGGCGGCGTCTCCGCGCTCGACGCGCGGGGCCAGCCGTTCTGGGATCCGGACGCCGATGCCGCGCTGTTCCGCACGCTGGAGCGCACCGTGCGGCAGACCGGCCATCGCCAGCTCATCCGCACGCCCAAGAACATCAACGATCCCGATTTCGCCGCCGCCATCGTCGGTGCGTTCCGAACCCTGTTCGGCCGCACCGGCACGCGGCGGAGACTAGCGAGGTGAGCGATGCCAAGGTTTGAACGCGCAGCACTTCTGAGGCGGTTCCGCGAGATGGCGAAGCGGGGCGAGCCGATCGTCGGCGGCGGCGCCGGCACCGGCCTGTCAGCCAAATGCGAGGAGGCCGGCGGCGTCGATCTCATCGTGATCTACAATTCCGGACGCTACCGCATGGCCGGACGCGGCTCGCTCGCGGGCCTGATGGCTTACGGCGATGCCAACGCCATCGTGCTGGAGATGGCCGGCGAAGTGCTGCCCGTGGTCACGAGGACGCCGGTGCTCGCGGGCGTCAACGGCACCGATCCGTTCCGCGACATGGACGCGTTTCTCGACCAGCTGAAGGCGCTCGGCTTCGCAGGCGTGCAGAACTTTCCGACCGTCGGCCTGATCGACGGCACCTTCCGCGCCAATCTCGAAGAGACCGGCATGTCCTACGCGCTCGAGATCGACATGATCGCCAAGGCGCACGACAAGGACATGCTGACGACGCCCTATGTGTTCAGCGAGAAGGAAGCCGCCGCGATGGCGATCGCCGGCGCCGACATCGTCGTCTGCCACATGGGGCTGACGACCGGCGGCACGATCGGCGCGCAGACCGCGTTGAAGCTGAAGGACTGTCCGGCGCAGATCGACACCTGGGCCTCCGCCGCGCTCAGCGTCAATCCCGACATCCTGGTGCTGGCGCATGGCGGCCCGATCGCGGATCCCGCCGACGCCGATTTCATCATGAAGAACACCCGCCATTGCCACGGCTTCTACGGGGCCTCCTCGATGGAACGGCTTCCCGTGGAGCGGGCGTTGACGGAGCAGGTACGTCAATTCAAGGCGATCGGCGCGCGCTAACGCCTGAAGGTTCGAGGGAGGAAAAGATGTCGGGGATGCTCGTCGGTGAATTGATCCTCTGGCTGATCGTCGCGATCGTCGTGATCGTGGTCGGCGTCTATATCGTGAACTGGCTCTATCACCGCTCCTCCAAGGAGACATCGTTCGTCCGGACCGGTTTCCTCGGCGAGCGCGTGGTGATCAATGGCGGAGCCTTCGTGCTGCCGTTCATCCACGATTACACGCCGGTCAACATGAACGTGCTGCCGATGGGTATCGTGCGCTCCCGGCAGGACGCCGTCATCACCCGCGACCGCATGCGCGTCGACATCGAGGCCGATTTCTACGTCCGCGTCCAGGCGACCCGCGCAGCGGTGTCCATCGCGGCCGCCACCCTCGGCCGCCGCACCATGGAGCCGGGGCAACTGCATGCCCTCCTCGCCGGCAAGTTCATCTCGGCGATCCGTTCAATCGCCTCCGAAATGACCCTCGAGCAGATGCACGAGCAGCGCGGCGAGTATGTCGCCCGCGTCAAGGCCAACGCGGCGGAGGCCCTCGCTCAGAACGGGCTCGAGCTGGAGTCGGTCGCCATCACCGATCTCGACCAGACCGACCTCGAATTCTTCAACCCCTCGAACCGGTTCGACGCCGAAGGCCTGACCCAGCTGATGCAGGACATCGAGGCCAAGCGGAAGCTGCGCAACGACATCGAGCAGGACTCGATGATCAAGATTCGCGCCCGCAACCTGGAGGCCGAGCGGCAGGCGCTCGAGATCGAGCGCGAGAGCGAGACCGCGCGGCTGGAGCAGGAACGCGACATCGAGATGCGCCGCGCGCTTCAGCGCACGGAAGTCGCCCGCGAACGGGCGCTGCGCGAAACCGAGGCCGAGCAGGCGCAGATCTCCGCGCGCGAAGCCATCGAGCGCGCCCGCATCGCCAACGACCAGGCGATTGCGGAAGCCCGCATCGCCTCCGAGCGCGAAACCCGCCAGAAGGAGATCGAGCGGACCCGCACCATCGAGGAAAAGGAGCTGCTGGCACGCGAGGAGATCGAGAAGACGAGGATCGCCAACCAGCGCTCGATCGACACCACGCGGATCGCATCCGAGCGCGAGGTGCGCCAGCGCGAGATCGAGCGGATGCGCACGGTCGAGGAAGCCGAGATCGCGGCGCGCGAAGCCATCGAGAAGGCGCGGATCCAGCAGGACCGCGTCGTCACCGATGCCCGCATCGCCAACGAGGAGGAAACGCGCCGCCGCGAGATCGAGCGCACCCGCGCGGTCGACGAGGCCGAGATCGCCGCCCGTGAGGCCACCGAGAAGGCCCGCATCGCCCAGACGCTGATCGTCAATGTCGAGCGCATCTCCTCGGACGAGCGCACCCGCGCGCTGGAGATCCAGCAGGTTCGCACCATCCAGGAGGCCGAGATCGAGGCGCAGCGCGCGGTCGAGGCCGCCCGCATCGCCCGCGAGCGGACGCTCGCCGCCGAGCGCATCGCCGCCGAGCAGAACACGCGGCAGCTGGAGATCGAGCGCAACCAGGCACTCGACGTCGCCGGCATTGCGGCGCGCGAGACCACCGAGGCCAGCCGGATCGCCCAGGAGGAGCGCGTGCGCTCGCTGGAGATCGCCCGCAACCGCGCCGTCGAGGAGGCCGACATCGCCTCGCGCGAGGCGATCGAGGCGGCCCGCATCGCCCAGGAGAAGGCGATCGCGGCCGAGCGCATCCAGGCCGAGCGCGATACGCGTTCGCTCGAGATCGAGCGCACCGGCGTGCTGGAGGCGGCCGAGCTGAAGCGGCGCGACGCCATCGAGCGCCAGCGCATCACGGTCGATCTGGCGCTCGAGGCCGAGCGCATCAATTCCTCCAAGAAGCGCGAGGTGCTCAACATCGAGCAGAAGAAGGCGATCGAGATCGCCGACGAGGACCGCGTCATCGCACTGTCGACCAAGAAGTCCGAGCGGATCGATGCCGATCGCCAGGTCCGGCAGGCCGAGATCGTCGCGCGCAAGGAGGTCGAGACCACGGACGTGTCGCGCGAGCAGGCGCTGGAAGCGGCCCGGATCGAGCGGCGGCGCTCGATCGAGCAGCTCGAAGTCGCCCGGGTGCAGTCGCTGCAGGAGGCCGAGATCGCCTCTCGCGAGGAGGTCGAGCGCGCGCGCATCGCATCCGACCGCGGCCTCGACGAAGCCCGCGTCGGCCGCGAGCGCGAGCTGCGCAAGCTCGAGGTCAACCGCGAGAAGGAGGTCGAGACCGTCCTGATGGAGAAGGCCATCGCCATCCATCTGAAGTCTCTCGAAGAGTCCGCCGCCAAGGCGTCGGCCGAGGAAGCGCGGATGCGCGCGACCGAAGCCACCGAGCGCGTCATTACCGCGCGCGAGAGCGAGATCGCCAAGCGGCGCAAGACGGTCGAGGTGCTGCTCGCCGAGAAACAGGCCGAGGAGACCCGGATCGCCGCGGAAGCCGAGCGCGTGCGCGCCGCCGTCGAGGCCGAAGCGCAGCGGATGCTGAACGAGGCCGAGAACGTGCTGACCGATCAGGCGCGCTACTCGCTGTTCCGCCGCAAGCTGCTCGACCGGATCGAGGGCATCGTCCGCGAGAGCGTCAAGCCGATGGAGAAGATCGAGGGCATCCGCATCCTCCAGGTCGACGGCCTCAACGGCAACGGCCACGGCGGCAATGGCGGCCGCAGCGCCACCGACGAAGTCATCGACTCCGCCCTGCGCTATCGCGTCCAAGCGCCGCTAATCGACTCGATCCTGTCGGACATCGGCGTCGAAGGCGGCAGTCTCTCCAAAATGCCGGGCCTGATCCGCGAAGCCCGTGACATGCAGGGGATCAAGGAGTCCGCGCGCAAGAGCGGCGGAGGCGGAGGTGGCGGCGACAAGCCGGCGGCCTCGCCGGCCCCCTCGGCCGAAGGTGGGGAACCGCCGGCCGAGCGCGGGCCGCGGAAGAAGAGCTGAGGTCGCGCCATGGCTCGCGTCTACGTCTCCACCGTCGTCAATGCCCGCAACGACCGCGTCTGGGCGCGGGTGCGCGATTTCAATGGCTTGCCGAACTGGCATCCGGCGATCGCCGAAAGCCGCATCGAGGGCGGCGAGCCCGCCGACAAGATCGGTTGTGTGCGAGATTTTCGCCTGCGCAACGGCGACCGCATCCGCGAGAAGCTGCTCGGCCTCTCCGACTACGACATGTTCTGCACCTATTCGATCCTGGAATCGCCGATGGGTGTCGAGAACTATGTCGCAACCCTGCGGCTCACCCCCGTCACCGACGGCGACCAGACCTTCATGGAATGGACCGCCGAATTCGACTGCGCGCCGGAGCGGGAGACCGAGCTCGTCAGCAATATCGGCGGCGGCGTGTTCCAGGGCGGATTTGATGCGCTCAAGCGCGTGTTCGGAGGCTGACCGTGCCGCATGTCGTCAAGAGCACGATCCTGGACGCACCGACCGATACGGTGTGGACCGTGCTGCGCGATTTCAACGGGCACGATCGCTGGCATCCGGTTGTCGCGACCTCGTCGATCGAACGCGCGCAGTCCTCCGACAGGATCGGCTGCATCAGGCGGTTCAAGCTCAACGACGGCTCCGAGCTGCGCGAGCAATTGCTGGCGCTGTCGGACCTGGAGCAGTCCTTCAGCTATTGCCTGCTCGACACGCCGGTGCCGATGTTCAACTACGTCGCCCATGTCAGGCTGCTGCCGGTCACCGACGGCGACCGCACCTTCTGGCACTGGGAATCCCGTTTCACCACCAAGCCGGAAGATCGGGACCGCATCACCCACATGGTCGCGGAAGACATTTACCAGGCTGGATTCGAGGCAATCCGCCGGCATCTGAGGGAGGCCGCATAGTCATGGCCGTGACAGTGAAGACGTTTGCAAGCGCCAGCGAGGCGGCGGGGGCATTGTCCTCGGACCGCAGCGCGCGCTATCTCGGCGGCGGCACGCTGGTGATGCGGGCATTGAACGAGGGCGATGTCGCGATCTCGATCGTGGTCCGCGCCAACGATCAGGCGCTGACCCGGATCGACGCCTCGGGACCGCGCATCACGCTCGGCGCCGGCGTCACCTTCGCGCGCATCCTTGCTGAGCGGGACCTCGCCTTCCTGCACGCGCCCGCCCGCTCGATCGGCGGTCCCGCCGTGCGCAACATGGGCACGGTCGGCGGCAATCTTTTTGCCAAAGCTCCCTACGGCGATTTCACCGTGGCGCTGCTGGCGCTCGATGCGACCGTCGCCGTCGCGGGCGGCTTTGGTGCCCGCGACATCCCGATCGAGGAGTTCTTGCAGGCGCGCGAACGTCAGGCCGGAACCCTTGTGCTGTCGGTCTCCTGCACCCGGCCGGCGAGCAGCGACGCGTTCCGCTATCGCAAGATCGCCCGCATCAAGCCGAAGGGCGGCTCGGTCGTCACGCTTGCCGCGCATCTGCCGATCAGCGGCGGCCGGATCGCGGGCGCTCGGATCGCGCTGGGATCGATGGCGCCGACCCAGATCCGCGCCCGCGCCGCCGAGCGCGCCCTGGAGGGCCGCTCGCTGGACGCTGCAACCATCGCGGCCGCCGCATCCGCAGCGACCGAGGGAACGTCGCCATCTGACAACGCGCTCGGCAGCGCGTGGTATCGCCGCGAGATCGTCGGCGTCCATCTGCGGCGCCTGCTGTCAGGCCAGGAATAGAGCCATGTCCAAGATACCCCTGCAATTTCGTCACAACGGCCGCGATGTCGCGATCTTCGTCGACGGCGGCACCAATCTTCTGGTGGCGCTGCGCGAGCTGATCGGCGACATGACGCCGAAATTCGGCTGCGGCCAGGGCGGCTGCGGCACGTGCAGTGTGCTTGTTGACGGCGAGCTTCATCTCTCCTGCCTGACGCTGGCGGAGACGGTGGCCGGCCGTTCCATCGAGACGCTCGACGGCATGAAGCAGGGCCCGAACCTGCACCCGCTGCAGCGCGCCTTCGCGGACCATTTCGCGGCCCAGTGCGGCTATTGCACGCCGGGCATGCTGATGGCCGCCAAGGCGCTGCTCGACCGCAATCCCTCGCCGAGCCGCGACGAGGTCATTGAAGCCATCTCCGGCAACATCTGCCGCTGCACCGGCTACGAGCCGATCATCAATGCCATCCTGGCCGCAGCGAGCGGCCGGGTCAGCGCCTGAGGTCAACCATGCTGGAACTGCGCAAGGACATTTTCGCCGACGAGCGCGACGATAACCTCAAGGAGATCGGCAAGGGCACCCAGCGCCAGGACATGCTCGGCCATGTCACGGGCACGTCGAGCTACTTCAACGATCACAAGCTGCAAGGCATGCTGCACCTGAAGGTCGTACGCTCGACCCAGGCCCATGCAAGGATCCGTCGCATCGATACCACCGAGGCCGAACGTTCGGCCGGCGTTCGCCGGATCATCCGTGGCACCGACGTGCCGGTCAATCTCAACACGCTGCTCAGCCTGATCAACTTCGGCAAGGATGACGAGCCGTCGCTGGCGGTCGACAAGGTCCGCTACAAGGGCGAGCCGATCCTCGCCATCGTCGCCGACAGCGAGCGCGAAGCGTTCGAAGCCATCGCGAGGGTCAAGGTCGACTACGAGCCGCTCCCGACTGTGTTCGATGTCGAGGACGCGCTGAAGCCCGGCGCGCCCGTGGTCAACGAGACCTATCCGAAGAACGCCTTCATCTATCACGACGTCTACGATCATCAGCGCCTGCGCTTCGGCGATGCCGATGCTGCGCTCGCCAGCGCCGACCACGTGCTGGAGCAACGCTACCAGATGTCGCCGATCGAGCACGCGCCGACCGAGACCAACGGCGCGATCGCCGCGCCCGACACCAACGGCCGCTACGTCGTCTACACCTCGACCCAGGCGCTGTTTTTCTCCGTCGACACCTGCGCCAAGATTCTGGACGTGCCCTCCAACACGTTCCACTTCATCGGCGGCACCGTTGGCGGCGGCTTCGGCGGCAAGGTGGACACGTTGACCGAGCCACTTGCGATCCTCGGCGCGATGCTGACCGGACGCCCCGTCCGCTACGTGTTCGGGCGCGAGGAGGAGATGCAGTACGGCCCGCCGCGCGGCGCCGAACGCATCTACATCAAGGACGGCGTGATGCGCGACGGCCGCATCGTCGCGCGCAAGATCCGCGCTTTTTTCGACAGCGGCGCCTATACGCGACTCTCCAGCTACGCCGCAGTGAAGTGCGCCGCCCATCTTCCAGGCCCCTACACCATCCCGAACGTCTATGGCGACGTCTATTGCGTCTTCACCAATCGCACGCCCGCGACCGCCATGCGCGGCTTCGGCGTCACCGCTATGGACTTCGCGATCGAATGCCAGATGGACAAGCTCGCAAACCTCGTCGGCATGGACCCGATGGAGTTTCGCATTCTCAACGCCTATCGCGACGGCGACATGAAGGCGCACCGGCGCGAGGCCAAGAACACCGCGCTGATCGAATGCGTTCAGGTCGCGGCCGAGAAGGCCAAATGGCCGATCCGCGACGAGTTCAGGCGCGCCTCCTCGCGCAAGGACGGCGGCGGCAGCCGCGCGGTGATCCCGCCGACCGCAACGGAGTCCCGCGCACGTCCGGCTGCGCCTGCACAGCAGCGCACGAGCTACGACCGTGCACCCGTAACCACGACACGGGAGCCGCCGCGCGATCCACCCCCGCCGGCACCGCCGCCTCCCCCACCACGCCCGGCCGCACCATCGCACGGCGCGACGCGGTTCTCGTCGGTGTTCGGCACCAGGAGACGCTGACATGACCAGGCATCGCGGACGCGGCATGGCGTCGATCAACTACCCCATCGGCATGAACCTTGGCGGCGACCCGAGCCAGGCCCTGGTTCACTCCAATCCCAGCGGCAAGTTCACGGTGGCGCTGTCGTCGATCGACCTCGGCCAGGGCATGAAATCGGTGACGCGGCAGATCTGCGCCGAGACGCTGGGCGTGCCGGTCGAGGACGTCTATGTCGACACGGCGGATTCCGACACCGGCCCGCACTGCATGGGCTCGTTCGCCTCGCGCGGCACCCACCGGGTCGGCAATGCCGTGATGGCCGCGGCGCGTGAGGCCCGCGGCGTGATGATGGAAGCGGCGGCTGAGGAGCTCGAGGTCAATGCCGCCGATCTCGAAACCGACGGCCGCGGCAATATTCACGTCAAGGGCGCGCCGCACCGTTCGATCTCGACCAAGGATGTCGCGATTGCCGCGCAGTTCAAGCAGGGCAAGACCATTTCGGGCCGCGGCATCTTTCTGGTTCCCCTTTCCAACGTCGATCCGGAGACCGGCGAGATGTCGCCGGCGACCTGCTACGCCCATGCCTGCCTCGTCGCCGAGGTCGAGGTCGACGACGAGACCGGCGATGTCGCGATGGTCCGGATGGATTCCGCCTATGAGCTCGGTCGCGCGCTGAACCCGCGTCTGGTCGAGCAGCAAGTGGTCGGCGGTGCCTGGATGGGTGTCAGCCACGCGCTCTATGAGACCCCGGAGCCCTATTATCCCGATCCCATTCACGGCCCCCGCGACTTCGTCGAATATCTGATGCCCGGCCCCGGCGACATCTGCCCGCACGATATCGCGGTGCTGGAACGTCCCGCTCCCGATGGCCCCTTTGGTGCCAAGGGCCCCGGCGAGATGTGCGCCAACCCGGTGCTACCGGCCGTCGCCAATGCGATCTTCAATGCCGTCGGCGTGCGCATCGACGACCTGCCGATCACGCCTGAAAAGGTGCTGCGCGCGATCAAGGCCCAGGGCGGCGCGCGGCCGCAGGCACGGCGCTAGAGGATCAGTCGTGGCGGTTCGCAGCAACATCGTCGGCATCGACAGCCCGGAGGCGCTGGAGAAGGCGCTGCGGGCAGCCTATTACCTGGCCGACGAGGGCCTTGCGACATCAGCCTATCTCGGTCTCGCGCTCGGCAAGCCGCTGCTGCTCGAGGGCGCACCCGGCGTCGGCAAGACGGAAGCCGCAAAAGCCATTGCCGCCGTGCTCGGCCGGCGCCTGATCCGCCTGCAATGCTACGAGGGCATCGACGCCTCTGCCGCGCTCTATGAGTGGAACTATCCGCGCCAGATGCTGGCGATCCGCCAGGCCGGCGACGAGAGCATCGACATCTATGGCGAGACGTTTCTGATCGAGCGGCCGATGCTGGCCACGCTCCGCGCGCCCGATTCCACCGTGCTGCTGATCGACGAGATCGACCGCGCCGATCAGGAGTTCGAGGCCTTCCTGCTCGAATTCCTCTCCGACTTCCAGATCTCCATTCCCGAGCGCGGCACAGTGCGCGCGGCGGAACGCCCCGTGGTCGTGCTGACGTCGAACCGGACGCGCGATCTGCACGAGGCCTTGCGCCGGCGCTGCGTCTATCACTGGATCGACTATCCGAGCGCCGAGCGTGAGGCGCGGATCATCATGATGCGTGCCTCCAGCGTTGCCGAGGCCACGGCCCGCGCCGTCGTCGCGGCCGTGGAGAAGCTGCGGCGCGAGCCGCTGAGCAAGGCGCCCGGCATTGCCGAGGCCGTCGACTGGGCCGAGGCCGCGACGCTGCTGCACAAGGGCGGCGCGCGCTGGCCGGATGCATTCAAGCGCTCGATCGGCGTGGCGCTGAAGGACGAAGAGGATCTGCATTTCATCTCGCCGCGGCTCGACGCCATGCTCGCGGAGGCGACCGCATGAGCGCCGAACTGCAGCTCCCGCGCGCCGCGCGCATCTTCGTCGCCTTCGTCCCGCTGCTGCGCGCGAACGGCTTTGCCGTCGCACCGGAGCAAACCACCACGTTCCTCGCCGCGATCGAGCTGCTCGGCCCGCGCGACATCGAGCACGTCAGGCAAGCCGCCCTCGCGACGCTGGCGCCGCCGCCCGAGCGCCGTGTGACCTTCGACCGGCTGTTCGATCTCCACTTCCGCGGCAGCGAGGCCATCGCGCGAGACGACGAGGGCGAGGACGACGAGACAGTCCGCCTCCAGGAAGAGGGCCGCGGCGACGATGCCCCCCTGCTCTCCGACGAGGCCAATGAGTCCGGCCTCACCGCGACCCGAAGCGAGGCGCTGGTCGAGCGCCGCTTTGGGGCGGCCTCGAGCACGGACGCATTGCGCCGCCTGGCGCGGGAGGCACCGCGGCGCCTGCCGCGACGGCGCGGCCATAGCCGCATGCGCGCCCGCCGCGGACCGTTTGCCGATCTCCGCCGCACCTTGCGCGACAGTGTCCGCAGCGACGGCGAGATTCTGCGGCTCGGTCACATGAAGCGGCGCCAGCGTCCGCGCAAGATGCTCCTGCTGATCGACGTCTCCGGCTCGATGAAGGGCCGCACCGAGGAGAACATGAAGCTCGCGCATGCGCTGGTGCAGGCCGCGCCCAGTGTCGAGGTCTTCACCTTCGGCACGCGGCTGACCCGCATCACCCGCCCGCTGCGACTGAAGCGCCGCGAGCAGGCCATGAACGCCGCCGCGCATCTGGTCAGCGATTGGGACGGCGGCACCCGCATCGGCGACGCACTCCAGGCCTTCCTCGCCGTGCCCCGCTTCGGCGGCTATGCGCGCGGCGCCGCCGTGATCGTCGTCTCCGACGGACTGGAGCGCGGCGAGATCGACGCGCTTCGCGACGCCGTCGCGAAATTGTCGCGGCGGGCCTGGCGCCTGAGCTGGCTGACGCCGCTGGCGACAAGCCCCGGCTTCCACCCGCAGACCGAGGCGCTCATCGCCATCGAGCGCTTCGTCGATGACCTCGTGGATGGCGGTTCGAGCGCGTCGATCGTCGCGCATATTCTGGCGCTGGGACGAAGGAGAGCGGCGTGACCGACATTGTCGACGGCCATCATCACATCTGGCGGCAGGCCGACCTGCCCTGGCTGACCGGCCCCATGCAGCCGCGCATCTTCGGACCCTATGAGCCGATCCGGCGCGACTATCCGATCCAGGAATATCTCGACGACCTCAAGGATACCGGCGTCACGCGTTCGGTCTATGTGCAAACCAACTGGGCCAACGACCGCTTCGAGGACGAGGCCGCGTGGGTGCAGCAGACTGCGGACGAACACGGCTGGCCGCACGCGATCGTCGCCTATGCCAATTTCGCCGTGGACGACGTGCGTCCGCAGCTCGATCGCCTGAAGCGCTACAAGCTGGTGCGCGGCGTGCGCATGCAGCTGCACTGGCACGAGAACCCGCTCTATCGCTTTGCCGCCCGCCCGGATCTCTGCACCGATCCGATGATCAGCCGCAACGTCGCGCGCCTCGCCGACTATGGTTGGAGCTTCGACCTGCAGGTGTTCACCCCGCAGATGCCGGATGCCGCAGCGCTGGCCGAAGCCTGCCCCGACGTGACCTTCATCCTCCAGCATGCCGGCATGCTGGAGGATCTCTCTCCTGGTGGCCGCGCCGCCTGGCGCAGCGGAATGGCCCGGCTCGCGGCCTGCGCGAACGTGGTCTCAAAGCTCTCCGGGCTCGGCACCTTCATCCATCGCAACGATCCCGCGCACATCGCCGCCGTGCTCATCGACACCGTCGCGATCTTCGGCGCCGAGCGCTGCCTGTTCGGCTCCAATTTCCCCATCGAGAAATTGTGGACCAGCTATCGCGAGCTCGTCGGCGCCTTTCGCACGGCCGCCGCGCCGTTCAGCGCGGAGCAGCAGGACGCTATCTTCAAGACGACGGCGAGGCGCGTCTACCGGCTTTGACAGACAAGAAACAGATGAGGGAGGGCAACGAATGGCGCTGGAGATCAAGATCCTGGACTATGGCGATATCGAGCTGGAATCGAGCTTTCTGGTTCTCGGCCGCGACTGCGGTCGCACCCGCCGCGTCCTCACCCTCGGTTTCCTGATCCTCGGGGGGAAATATCCGGTCGTGGTCGACACCGGCTACCGCTCCAACCAGATCATGGAGACGCTGGGCATGCGGGGCTTGCAGTACCACGAGAACATGATCGAGAACCAGCTCGCGCGCCACGGCGTGCGCATGGGCGACGTCCGCTTCGTCTGCCACACCCATCTGCACATCGACCATGCCGGCAAGGACGATCTGTTCCCGATGAACACGACTGTCGTGCTCAACCGCAAGGAACTCGAATATTCCGTCTCCGGCCTGATGCATCCGCAATATCCGGCGCCCGACATCAAGCACCTGATCGACCGGCTGCACACCAAGAGCGCGCTGCGCTTCCTCGACCTCGAGATCACCGGCCCGGTCGAGCTGATGCCCGGCGTCTATTGCGACGCGGCCAATGCGCATACGGAGGGCTCGATGAACGTCATCGTCGAGACGGCCGACGGGATTGCGACCATCTGCGGCGACGTGATCTACGATTTCAATGACCAGATCGTGACGCCCTTCAACGAGATCCACGATTGGGAGCCGCGCACGACGGGCAACCACGGCACCAGCAAGCGGGCGGAGAAGGCTTCGATCAAGAAGCTGCTGAGCAATTCGCGCTATCTGCTGCCGGTGCACGACCGCCCGGCCAAGATCGAAGGCGGCAACGTCGTCGGGCGCCTGCACGATCAGGTCCCCGGACCGATCGTCCAGTCCTTGCCCGCACGCAACTGGTTCCCGGCTTGAGATGATCTTGGGGATCGACCGATGACGCACGTCACCTTGCGAAGCGAATTCGAAACTTTGATCGACCCCTATGCGCCGGTCGCGCAGGTCGGCACCGGCTTTGACTTCACGGAGGGACCGATCTGGCATCCGGTCGATCACTATCTGCTGTTCTCGGACATGCCGGGTGACGTGCGCCGGCGCTGGGATGCGCGGCGCGGCGTGGCCGAGGTCAAGCGTCCCTCGAACAAGTGCAACGGCATGACCTATGATGCCGAGCTCAATCTGATCGTCTGCGAGCACGCGACCTCGTCGCTGATCCGCGAACGGCCGGACGGGCGGCGCGAGGTGCTGGCTTCGCATTTCCAGGGCCAGGAGCTGAACAGCCCGAACGACCTCTGCGTGCACTCCTCCGGCGCGATCTATTTCTCCGACCCCTGGTACGGCCGCATGCCGGTCTATGGCGTCGAGCGGCCGCGCGAGCTCGGCTTCCAGGGCGTCTATCGCCTCGTGCCCGGCGGCGAACCGAAGCTCGTGGTCGAGCGCAATCTGTTCGACCAGCCGAACGGCCTGTGCTTCTCGCCGGACGAGAAGCTGCTCTATGTCAACGACACCGTGCAGGCGCTGATCCGCGTCTTCGACGTCAACGCCGACGGCTCGCTGTCGAATGCGCGGGTGTTCGCAAGCGGCATCCGCTCCGAGCTCGAAGCCGGCCTGCCCGACGGCATGAAGTGCGATCAGCACGGCAATATCTGGGTCACCGCGCCCGGCGGCGTCTGGGTCTATTCGCCGCGCGGCGAGCTGCTCGGCAAGGTCCGCGCGCCCGAGATGGTCGCCAACCTCGCCTGGGGCGGGCCGGATTTCCGCACGCTGTATCTGACCTCGACACATTCGGTCTATGCCATTCCGACCAAGGTCGGTCCGCGGCACGAGCCCTATATGGCCGGCCGGCGAAGCGGCGGCGGCCAGGCGGCAAGCGCCTCGCCGGCGGCGCCTATCCTCGCTGACGGCGACATGCGGCTTGATCCGCAGCGATGCGCGATGATCATCCAGGATTTGCAGAACGACGTCATCATGGACGGCGGCGCGTTCGCCGAGTCCGGCGCTCCCGGTCATGCGAAACAGCAACATGTCGTCGAGAATGTCCGCCGTCTCGCGGAGACCGCGCGGGCCCGCGGCGTCGCCATCATCCACGTCTGGTTCGTCGTCGAGCCGGGTGCGCCGGGTGTCACGCTGAACGCACCGCTGTTCGAAGGCCTCGTCGACAGCAAGGCGATGGTGCGTGGAAGCTGGGGCGCGGCGCCCGTCTCCGGCCTCGAGCCCCGGCCCGGCGATTTCGTCGTCGAGAAGATGCGGATGAGCGCGTGGGAGGGCACGCGGCTGGAGACAATCCTCAAGGCGACCGGGCGCGACATGATCATCAACACCGGTGCATGGACCAACATGTCGGTCGAGCACACCGCCCGCACCGGGGCAGACAAGGGCTACTTCATGATCGTCCCCGAAGATTGCTGCTCGACCATGAACGCCGACTGGCACAATGCGTCGATTAACTTTGCCATGCAGAACGTGGCGATCGTCACGAGGGCGGATGCCGTCATCAGGGCGTTGGGATGAGCGGTGGCAAAGCTCCTGCACCTGTCCTGCTCGCCCCGCGCCGACTCCTTCTCAGGTGCCGGCGCGCGCGTCTTTCTTGACGGCTTTCGCCAGGCCCGGCCGGACTGGGACCTCGATGTCCTGGACCTCTGGCGGGAGCGGATGCCGGAATTCTCAGGGCCCATCGCCGAGGCCAAATATGCACGGATGAACGGGCAAGCCTTCAACGACGCGCAACGCGACAGCTTTGCCGAGGCCGAGCGAATGGCGCTGCGGTTTTCGTTGGCCGATCGCGTGCTGATCTCGACGCCGATGTGGAACTTCAGCATTCCCTACAAGCTCAAGCAGTGGTTCGACATCATCGTCCAGCCCGGGCTGACGTTCCGGTTCGACCCGTCACAGGGTTATCTCCCACTGCTCAAGGACCGGCCGACGCTGGTGATTCTCGCCAGCGGCAGCGACTTCGCCACCGGCATGAACCGCGGCCGCATCGACATGGCAACGCCTTACCTGCGCGACATCCTGCGCTTCATCGGTATCGATAATGTCCGCTTCGTGCCGATCGGGCCAACCACGGGACCGCAACAGCCGATCGAGGCCGCGCGGGACAGGGCCCATCGACGGCTGGCCGCAATGGCCGCGACTTTCTGAGCGCTCGGAGCGTCGCCCCGTTTAGCGAGTCCCGATCTGCGCCGCGCCTTGCGCATCCCCTGATCGGGCCTGACGGTAGACGTGCCCCGGCTCGGCCCACAGGAAGCCATTCGAGAACGGCACGCCCGGATAGGCCGCGGCAAGCCGGCGATTTCCACCCTCGACATCGTCGCGACCGTCCAGCACGTCGCGAAAGGTCCTGGCGACGACGACCATGTCACAATCCTGCGGCGACAGGCGCAGTGATCCGACGTTGCTCTCGTGCAAGAGGCCGGCCTCACCCAGCAGATTGGCGCAGGTGTGCGACAGCGTCTGCACGCCGTTGATGGTCAGGAAGTCCTGCTGCTCCAGCGTGTTCAAGAGGAGTCCATCCGGGTCCTTCTCACAGACGAAACGGCAATTGTCCTTGGTGAGCTTGTGAAGGCGCGCATGATAGCACCGCGCGGAGATGGCCAGCGGCACCCGGCCGAACGCGAACACTTCGATCGTGGCGTCGGGAACAGCCTTCGCGATCGTGGCCACCGAGGCCAGCGGCAATTCCGGCGGCAGGCAGATGCGCCTCGCCCCGCGTGCGGCGTGAAAGGCCGCGCTCGCCTCGTTGTAGATGTTGACGAACGGACCGATGGCGTGCGGCCGGCCTGCAAGCGCCCTGAGACAGGTCAGATCGTTGACCTCGACCACGGCGCCCTCGACCGCCGCGAGCTCTTCAGTCTGGCGGCGCTCGCGCCGCAGCGAGACCAGGATCAGCGAGCCCAGCAGCACCTGCTTGCCGGCGCTTTGCAGCCGTTCGACCACGGCCGGGATGTGATCTGCGAAGAACGGCGAGCGCTTCGAGCAGACGATCTCGCCGACGGACACGACGTCAACCGGCGCTTCATCGGCGATCCGGAAATAGAAGTCGCGCCAGCGTTCCGGCGCCCAATTGTACAGAACTGGACCGAGGCTGAGTTGCATCTTTCGGATCTCACATCGTCGAACGGATTAGCGCCAGGTCTTGCGATAGGCGCCAACCGTCGAGGCCTGACCTTCGGTGAACGGCTTCAGGCTCGCGATGTCGGCCTCGCTGCCGGTCTCGAGCGCGGCGAGCGCCTGGCGGAAGTGGCGCACCACGCTCTCGACATAGGCACGGCCGCGCTGGCGGCCCTCGATCTTGAGCGCGGTCACGCCGGCATCGCGCATGCCTTTGAGCAGCGCCGTGGCGTCCAGGCTGACCGGGTCCTCGAAAATATAGCCGGCGCCCTGGGAGGTCGAGAAGCGGCCCTTGCACAGCGTCGGATAGCCCGCGGGCTCGCTCACGGCGAACCGGTTGATGGCGAAGCCGCCGAGACTGGACTTCGTCCCCTCCGCAGTCTGTTCGTAGGTCACATGGCTCGGCGGCGAACAGACGCCCTGCATGTTCGGCGACTTGCCGGTCGCATAGGACGACAGCGAGCAGCGCCCTTCGGCCATGACGCAGAGGCCGCCGAACACGAAGACCTCGGTCTCGCAGGCCGACTCCCGGGTGATCTCGGCGATCTCAGGCACGCTCAGGACACGCGGCAGCACGACGCGCCGCGCCCCGAAAGTCTCGGCGTAGAAGGCGATGGCATCGGGATTGGCGGCCGCAGCCTGAACCGAGACGTGCAGACGCTGGTTGGGATGGCGCCTTGCCGCATAGTCCATCAATCCGATATCCGCGAGGATCAGCGCATCGGCCCCCGCACTCGCCGCATCGTCCACCGCGCGATGCCAGATGTCGACGGCGGAGGCGCGCGGAAAGGTGTTGATGGCCACCAGGATCTTCGCGCCGCGGCCATGCGCCAGCGCGATCCCCTTGCGCAGCTCGTCGCGGCTGAAGTTCAGCCCCGGAAAATTGCGCGCGTTGGTCTCGTCGTTGAAGCCGCAATAGATCGCATCGGCGCCGGCATCGATGGCGCTCTTCAACGCCGCCGGCGTGCCGGCAGGACAGATCAGCTCCATCATCTCGATTGCTCGCCATGGCCTGAGGAGCCGATCACGCGGCCACGGGCGGCTTCGAAGGCGCGCCTCGCTGGCGCGCCCAGCGGGCCAAACAGCGAGGACAGCTCTTCGGCCAGATCGAGCTGGGCGTCGTCGATCGCATTGCGCAGCGCCAGCACTGCCTCGACATCGCCCTCGACCACGAGCTCGCGCGAGAACATCAGGGCATCGCCATCGACCTTGCCTTCGAGCAGCGCCAGCAGATTGGCGAGCGAGGCTGAGATCCGCGCATCCAGACCTCGCGGCAAGTCGCGCACCACGGACAGGCGCGGCGGCCTGGCCTCGACCACGAAGGCGAACGGCAGATCGATCGGCTTGATACCGAACCGCGCGCGCGCGTGATCACCGAGCCGGTCGAATATTGCGGGGTTGCGCCGGTGGATCCCCTGCAGGACGCCGGCGAGAACGAGCTGCAGCGGCAGCAGAGGCAGGGGACGCATGGCCAATGCGACAAGGGGCGGAATCGTCGGCAACGGGCCGGGCGATGCGGCGGACGGATCATTCATGGCCCCACATCTGGACGGATTGCAAGCCGCTGTATTTGAGCGGGAACAATGAAGACCGAAAACAACCCGGCTAGCTCTGATTTTTTGGGAGCTCGTCCAGTTGCAACGTGATGTGCCGCGCTTTCGCGACCTGTCCGACTTCCTGCGCTTCATCGAAAGCCGGGGGCAGTTGCGACGCATTCGCGAGAAGGTCTCCGTCGTCCACGAGATCACGGAAATCCACCGGCGTGTGCTTGAGGCACACGGACCGGCATTATTGTTCGAGCAGCCCGTCAGGGCCGATGGCAACGCGTCGGAGATGCCGCTCCTCACCAACCTGTTTGGAACGGTCGAGCGGATCGCGTGGGGCATGGGCATCACGCCCGACCGTCTCGGAGAGCTCGGCGCGCTGATGGCCGAGCTCCGCGCGCCGCGACCACCGCACGGCATCAGGGATGCTTTCGAGAAGATCCCGCTTGCGCGCGCTGCGCTGGCGACGCGCCCGCGCACACGCCCGGCGGCCCCGGTGCAGGACTGCGTCGCGATGGGGCCCGACGTCGATCTTGCAAGATTGCCGGTCCAGATCTGCTGGCCCGGCGAGCCGG
>NZ_AJQF01000322.1:0-1258 GCF_000261705.1 Bradyrhizobium genomosp. III
GATCACCGTGCCGCCGGAATCCGCGACGGCGGACCAGGAGGAGAATGTCGGCGTCTACCGCATGCAGGTGCTCGGCCGCGACCGCGCCATCATCCGCTGGCTCGCGCATCGCGGCGGCGCCAGGCATCACCAGCAATGGAAGGCGATCGGGCGCGACATGCCGGTCGCGATCGTCATCGGCGCCGATCCGGCCACGATCCTTGCCGCCGTGCTGCCGCTGCCCGAGACGCTGTCCGAGCTGCGCTTCTCCGGCATCCTGCGCGGCGAACGGCCTGACCTCGCGCCATGCCTCACCGTCCCGCTCGCGATCCCGGCCGAGGCCGAAATCGTCATCGAGGGCTTCGTCTCCGCGACCGAGACCGCGCCCGAGGGACCCTATGGCGATCACACCGGGTACTATAATTCCGTCGAACAGTTCCCGGTGATGCGCGTGACGGCGATCACCAGCCGGCGCCAGCCCATCTACTTCTCGACCTTCACGGGCCGGCCGCCGGACGAGCCGTCGCGGATCGGCGAGGCGCTCAACCAGCTGTTCGTGCCGTTGATCCGGCAGCAATTCCCTGAGGTGACCGACTGCTGGCTGCCGCCGGAGGCCTGCTCCTACCGCATCGCGATTGCGGCCATTAAAAAGCGCTATCCCGGCCAGGCGCGGCGGCTGATGCTCGGCCTGTGGTCGATGCTTCCGCAGTTCAGCTACACCAAGCTGCTGATCGTGGTCGACGACGACATCGACATCCGCGACTGGCGTGCCGTGATGTGGGCGGTCTCGACGCGCAGCGATTCCTCGCGCGATCTCGTGACGCTCACCGACACGCCGATCGACTATCTCGACTTTGCCTCGCCGAAATCAGGGCTCGGCGGCAAGCTCGGCATCGACGCCACCACGAAGATTCCGCCGGAGACGGATCGGGAATGGGGCGTTCCGCTGGCCATGGATCCCGCCGTGGTCGCGCGTGTCGATGCGATGTGGGCCACACTCGGCCTGTCCGGCATGCCGGCACCGGTCCTCACATGAGCGGGCGGCAAGGCATCATCATCGGCATCAGCGGCGCCTCGGGCGCCGCAATCGGCTTGCGCATCGTCGAGCTGCTGGCTGATGATCCAAACTACGCGGTGCATCTCGTGGTTTCGCCCGCGGCTGAGCGTACGCTGAGCGAAGAAGTGGGGAGCGATGCGCTCGCGCGGCTGCGCGCCCTCGCCTTCCGCCACTATCTTCATTCCGACATCGGCGCCGCGATCGCCAGCGGCTCGTATCCGG
>NZ_AJQF01000323.1:0-5688 GCF_000261705.1 Bradyrhizobium genomosp. III
GCTCGATCCGCACGCTCTCGGCCATCGCCTGGGGGCAGCTCGACAACCTTCTGACGCGCGCGGCCGATGTGCAGCTCAAGGAACGGCGCCGGCTGGTGTTGCTGGTCCGCGAGAGCCCGCTGCATCTCGGCCATCTCAGAGCGATGCTGCAGGCAACCGAGATCGGCGCGATCATCGCCCCGCCGATGCCGGCCTTCTATCTGAAACCACAGTCGCTGGATGAGGTGATCGACCAGATCGCCGCCCGGGCGATCAACCTGCTCGACCTGACAAAGCTTCGCGCACCCGCAAGGACCTGGTCCGGCCCGGGCGGCGAAGGCGTCTAGCCGGCCGCCTCGCCGGGTCAGTTCACCTCAGCAAAACCGAGCGACGCCTTGACGCCTGGCGAGATCATCCAGGGCTGCCAGGGCGGCTCGAACGTCATGGTGACGTCGACCGATTCCACGCCAGGAACCAGGCACGCGCTGTTGGCGACGCCCTCCTTGAGAAAGGATGCGGCGGGACAACCTGGTGTCGTCGCCGTCATGGTGATGTGCGCGGCGCCGTCGTCGATCGACACGTCATAGACGAAGCCGAGGTCGACGATGTTGTGCCCGAGCTCCGGATCGATCACGACCTTCAGCGCCTGCCTTATCTGAGCCACGAGATCGTCGTCGTTGATCGTCATGCGCAAACCCTCACGGTCAGTTGATAGGTGTCGTTCTGCGGTGTGAAGCCGCCGCGCCATTGATGGCCGCGCTTGGTCAGTTCCCGAAACAGGAAGACCGGTTCACGACTGAGCAAGGCGAAGAGGGTCTGCCCGGGGGCGAGCCGCTCCATTGCAGCCAGAATCCGGACCATCGGCTCCGGTGGATCGAGGTCGCGGTTGTCGAGATGAACCACGGGCTCCGGCCAATCGCCACCACTCGCCACCGCGGGCGCCGGTTCAGCCGCATCGGACGAGCCGTCGTCCGGCAGAAACCGGATCTCCCATTCGCCGCCTTCGAGCTCGGCCTCCCGATGCGCAAAGCCCTTGCTCGCCATGACGTCGAACAGGGGAACCGGTTTGAAGGGGGCATAGAGCCGCAGCCCCTCCCCGGGCTCGAGCCGCGCGAGCGCGGCCATGATGATCGAGAACGGCTCGCCGCCTGCACGCAGGATCGGCCGGACATCGACGTCGATGAATTGGGTCATTGCAGTCTCCTTTCAGTTTCGCGAGACCAACAGATGGGGCACGACTGCTCCCGTCGGCAGGCGCAGCGGCTCCGACACGTCCGCAAGCCGCCTTGCCCTGATGAGCTCCTCGCCCAGGCCGAGCGTCGCAAGCGTCACGACCGCGACGGCGACGCGGAAACCGGGTGCCTCGTCGACCAGGAGCATCAAGGTTGCCGCCCAGCTTCCGGCAAAGAACAGCATGAACCATTTCAACGCGCGGCGCTCGTCAACGAGATCCTGCACGCGGGGCGTCGGCACTCTGCCCATCACCGGACCGTAGGTCTCGAGCCAGGTCAGGAACGGGACGATCTTGTAGAGATTGGCGAGCACGAGGCCAGTGAGCCAGCCGAACGCGACCAGGAACGCGAGCGCTCCGACATGCGATTGGAGAGAACCGGTCGCAAGGAACACGGCGCCGAGGATTGCGACTGCGACGAGGCTCGCCAGCGCAACGAGGCTCATGCGCGTGTTGAGCTCGAGCGCGCGACGCTTGCGGGCTCTGTACAGGCCGAGCATGTCGCGGCCGTAGGCGATTAGCGACAGCAGCGCCGCGGCTCCTGCCAGCAGAAGCGCCAAATTCACCCCGGTCGCACGCCAGAGTGCGAGCACGCCGCCGACAGCTCCGACGGCCAGCGCGGCAATGCCGGCAAGCCAGGCCCGCCGGCCCAGCCGCGCGTCGCTGTCGGGCGCGAGCATGAACATCGCCAGCAGGCGATAGCTGACCCCCATGGCCGTGAAGGTCAGCCATCCGCCAAGCCCGGCAATGGCGTGGATCGGAACGCCCGACACCAGCAGGTCCGGCCATTGCGCGCCGATAGCGGTTCCGGACAGCACGAGAGAGAACATGCCGCCGAATGCCGCCGTGACGCAGATGCAGCCCAGCCCGGCTGCGACGAAGCGCGCCGGCCCCGGCAGCGGACGGGCCGACCAGAGCGTCATGCCGAGATTGGCAACGACCAACGCGAAGCCGGCAATCAGCAGGCTCGCGCCGACCGGAAGCAGCCGGGGCGACCCGTTGAAGTGCCCGCCAAGCGTCAGGAAGCCCGCGAGCAGGATGGTCAGCCCAAGCGTCAGCAGCACCAGAGCCGGCAGTGTCCCGCGCTCCGCATAGAGCGGCCTTGCGGCCAGCACCGGCACGAACTGGAACAGCGCGCCACACAGGACCGTGCTCAACCAGCCAATGCTAACCATGTGCACGATGATGAGCGTGTCCGGCCCGCCGATGTCGTGGTTCGGAAAGCCGAACCCGGCGACAACAAGCACTTCCGCGAGCAGCAGCCATACGATTGCGACCGCGAAGTAGCTGATGGCCCATTTACAGAGGCTGGTTCCAATCACGGCTTGCTTCCCATCGCGTGCAACACGAAACCCCGTGTCAGCACCCGAAAAGGTAAGCGGTTGCAGTCACGACCACTTTGTCGAGGCGCAAACTCCGGCGCCTTTCGCGACTGCCGACGTCAGCATCTGTTCAGGGCAAGACCAACTTCTTGCGGATCGCGTAGCGGACGAGCTCAGCGGTGGACGACATCCTGAGCTTGCGCATGGCCGAGGCGCGATGGGTCTCGACGGTCTTCACACTCAGTTTCAGGATGGAGCTGATCGACCTGTTGGTATGCCCCTCCGCGATCAGCTGGACCACGCTCTGCTCGCGTGAAGTCAGCAGCATGTCGGCCCGATTCTCCTTGTTGCCCTGGTAGTCGTGCAGCAGCCTCTCCAGCAGGATGCTGGTGAAGTAGGGCCTGCCGTCGAGCAGGGCCTCGATGGCGGAGATGAGGTGCTTGCGCGCGTCTGACTTGAACAGAAAGCCGCGCACCCCGGCCAGAATGGCTTCGGTCAGAAGCTCTTCGCTCTCGTGCATGGTCAGGATCAGGACCTGCGCGCCAAGGTGGAGTGCCTTGAGGCGGCGACTGACCTCCAACCCGTTCATGACCGGCATAGAGTAGTCAACGATCACGATGTCCGGCCTGGTCTCGAGCGCCAGCGCGACCGCCTGCTCGCCATCGGTCGCCACGCCGCTCACGATCCAGCTGGAATGCGCTTCGATGATTGCACGCAGCCCGGAACGCACAACTTCATGATCATCCGCAATCAAGATGCGTTTCACCGTGTCGTTCCTGTTGGCCGACCCTTGCGCTTCCGGGCCGATACCGGCAGCAAACCGGCAGCACAGTCGAACGATCATAGGGAGCGTGGCTGGAATCGTTATCCCACAAAACCCTGATATCTCCCGGCGAAGGTACCGACGCCCGTATTGCTCGCTAATATCGCCGTTTCACGCCTCGACCAGCCCGGTCCGAACGGCGTACCGGACCAGCCCCGCCGTCGAGTTCACCTCCAGCTTGCGCATCGCTGCTGCCCGATGGGCCTCGGTGGTCTTGACGCTGAGGTCGAGGATCGCACTGATGCCCTTGTTGCTGTATCCCTCCGCGACCAGCTTGACGACCAGTTGCTCGCGGGCCGTGAGTTCGTGATGCCGCTCGCCGTTGGTCCGCGGCGCATGGTCGAGTTCGGTCTTCCGGGGCCAGAACGGCCGGTGCAGCAACAAGGCTTCGACAGCTGCGACAAGCAGCTTGTTGGCGTCGGATTTCACCAGGAATGCACGCGCCCCCGCCTCGAATGCTTGCTGGGCAAGCAAGCCCGAATTGTGCACCGTGAAGATCAGCACCTCAGTCTGCAGCGGATACTCTCTGATCCGCCGCGCCACCTCGACACCAGTCATGCGCGGCATCGAGAAGTCGACGATGGCGACATGGGGCCGGCTTTCGATCGCGGCTGCTACCGCCATGCCGCCGTCATTCACCTCGGCGACCACCTCCCAATCCACCCGTTGCTCGAGCACCGCCCGCAAGCCCGACCGTACCGCCTCATGATCGTCCGCGATGAGAATTCGCTTCATGGCAGAGCACTCCGAATCCGCATCGGCGATGGGCCGTGACCCCGGCCCGCCGCCCCGCAGTTAGTGTTTTTTCGCTGATTGTGCGCCTGCGCGGGCCCTTGCATTTGTCGTGGCCCCGCGGCGATTGGCCCTGTTCGCCGAGGGAGCATACGGAAATACTGCACACAGCACCGTGCCGGCATGCCGGGGCGCGCGACTGGATTGGATATCGAGCGTACCCCCGATCTCGTGCAGCCGTGCTTGCATCGCCGGAATTCCGACACCAACAGAGACCGCGCTCCTGCCGAAACCCGGCGGGAGCCCACGTCCATTGTCGCTGAGCGTCAGGTGAAACCGGCCGTCCGCGGTGTCGATAACGATGGCCACCTCGGTCGCGTTCGCATGACGGAAGACGTTCGTCAGCGCTTCCTGGACGACCCGTAGCAACGTTCGTTTCGTCTCGTAAGGCAACCGATCCACATCCGGCACGATGTTGACACTCGCGCGCAACGACGTGCGCGCCGCAAATCCCTCCGCGTACCGCTCGATCGCAGCCTTCAGGCCCTCACCGGCGAGGTTCCGGGGATGCAGCAGATAGGCAAAGGCGCGGATTTCCCGGAGGGCTTCATCGATCGATGCATCGATTTCGTCGCAGAGCCGCTCGGCCAAATCCGGTTCGCCGATGCTGCTTCGGATCCGCATGAGACCGAGACTCGCGGCAATCAGGTGCTGGCAGGTCGAATCGTGGAGATCGGACGCTATCCGCTGCTGGATGCCTTCCTGGATCGATACCAGGCCGAGGTTCACGTCGAGCCCGTTGCCCTGTCCGACCCCGCTCTCGAACGCGCGGCTGCGCAGGGCGCGGTGGCTGCCGATCAAGCGAACCGCACCACCACACGAAGATTGAACGACCGGAGTTACTACCGTTTCGACGTTCCGGGGCGAGCCGCCGAACGCGAGACGCTGCCGGATCCTGATTTCCGCTCCTTCCGCAACGCACGCCCCCAGCGCCTGGCAGACGATTCTAGCGTCGTCTGCGTTCATGCAATCGAACACATCCATGTCGTAAACGTCTTCCGGCGAGAGACCGAGCCGGGACCCGAACTCCGGATTGATCGCCTCATAGACGAAGCGCCCTTCAGGAGACGGGCGCACGACGAAGAGGAGATCAGTCGAAAACGTCCAATAGAGCGCTTCGATCGATTGTTCCGAACCTGTCCGAAGCCAGTTCCCGAGGCCGGTTCGATGCGACTCGCTGGCGGGGGAGACATGTACCTTCACGATACGCACTCACTCTTCTCCGGCGACATCGCGACGCTGACAACAGCATCACCTGTGTCCGCTCGCCTGTTCGGGGACATGTCCCCTCGCCGGCCCGCGGCGCCTTGGAGCCGATCCAATTATACACCTTGGAATCGCCCCACAACAAGAGGTAGCATTTCCTTAGGATTAAAATCTCGAATCCCCGACGCGGCGTCTGCGCGGCGAAGCAGTTCGTGTCCTGCGCAAGCGCTCGAATTTGGCGCAACAGAGATTAAAAATGCGGAATTCCGAGACAGCGAACTCCCGCGCCGATAGGCGGCCATGCCTACCAACGTAGCGAGGCGCTAGCGGCTGCC
>NZ_AJQF01000324.1:0-21492 GCF_000261705.1 Bradyrhizobium genomosp. III
TGCGTTCCGTCCTTGCTTTCGGAGCCGTCGGAGGTGGCGCAATCTGCAGGGGATGCGATGGCAGCGTCAAACGGTTCGTCGCAGCATCGTCCCGAAGCGCATCGGTATCAAGACGCTGGCTTCGATCGACGGCATCGCGTGGATCGGCGGCGGCAAGGGATACCGCCGCTATGCCCACAACAATGCCGATCAACAGCGACAAGCCTCTTGCGTGCATCGATCGGATACCTCTCAGAATGCGAAATCCAGACGAGGGCCGATGCGAACGTCCCTGTATCGCCGTAGCGGCACGTTCGACGTTCGAGCCTCGTACAGCACGGTCGTCGTGAGCGACACATTGCTCGCAAAATTATACTTCAGGCCGACGTCTGCCGAATAGAGCTGATCGCGCCGCCCGCTATTGAGCCCATCGGTGAACCAGTAAGCCTCGAACAGTGGCGTGCTGACAATCGACCATTTGGAATCGAGCTTGACCTCGATACCGAGCACGGCGTCGAAGCGCCAGCGGCGCGCCTCCGCCAGGTCGGAAAATCGATAGGTCAGGAGCAGCAACGGCGAAAACGTCGCGTTGTCGAAGCGGAAGTCACGCGCAACCGAGCCCATCACATCGTTCGAGGTGAAGGCCAGGTCGCGGTAGATACCGTCAAAATCGTAGCGATGCTCGTAAATGGCGGAGAAACGCCAGCCGTCCCAGTTTTGGGTCAGGCGCCCGCCCATCCGCGCGACGGCAAAGTTGCCGTCCTTCTCCCGCGAAAACGCTTCATATTGCGCGCGTGCATAGAGGCGGTACGACAGGTCATTGCTGAGGTTCCCGTCCAGCCGGACGCTCACGTCGGGCACGTAGTAAACATCCGACTTGCGGTTGTCCCGGGTAAACAGGGCGTTGTCGGTGAAGGTGGGCGCGATGGAACCGACGGCGCTCCAGGATGGTGCGGAGGTGTACGGTACAGGGGCCGCGATCGTCTTGAACTCGGTGACATCAAGGTCGGCTGCGCCTGCCGTGCTTGCGCCGAACAGACCAAAGATCGGCAGAAGAATTCTGGACCTTCGCATGGCGTCCCTCGATGGCTGTCGCGTGCATCGGGATTCGCGTCAGGCTGTGACACGATTGTGGCGTGTTAATGTTATTCGATTAAATCATGGGTTGATGAGATCGATCATCGTTTCGCAAACAGCCGCAAGGGCCGCTGCTGCGGGCCTAATAGTCGACTGCGTCCCTGATGATCGGACAGGTCATGCAATGACCGCCGCCGCGACCACGTCCGAGTTCCGCGCCAACGATGGTGATGACCTCGATGCCCTCCTTGCGCAGCAGCGTGTTGGTGTAGGTGTTGCGGTCATAGGCAAACACGACGCCCGGGGATGCGCAGACGAGATTGGCGCCGCTATCCCACTGGGTTCGCTCGCGCATATAGGCATTTCCGCCTGTCTCGACCACGCGCAGCTTCTTCAGCCCAAGCGCCTCTGCGACGACCTCGACGAAGGGCTTTTCATCCTTGCGCAGTTCGACGCCTGCGGAGCTGTCGGCCGGACGGTAGGAAAATGCCGCGATATTGTTGACGATGTCCGGATAAAGCAGCACGCAATCGCGATCGGCGAACGTGAAGACCGTATCCAGATGCATCGCCGCTCGGAGCTTGGGCATGGCGGCCACGATCACGCGCTCGGCCGCCTTCTTCTTGAACAGGGCGGCGGCGAGCTGGCTGATGGCCTGCCGCGAGGTGCGCTCGCTCAATCCGATCAGCACGTTGCCTTTTCCGATCGGCATCACGTCGCCGCCCTCGAGCGTCGCAAGGCCGTGATCCTGTGTCGGATCGCCCCACCAGACATTGACCTTGCCGGCGAAATCCGGATGGAACTTATAGATCGCGGCGGCGAGGATAGGCTCTTCGTGGCGCGCCGGCCAGAACAGCGAATTCAGCGTAACCCCCCCGTAGATCCAGCAGGTCGTATCGCGCGTGTACAGGGTGTTGGGAAGCGGCGGCAGGAGATACTCGGTCATGCCGGCCGCTTCGCGGATGAGCCTGAGCGTCTCGCCGCCGCGGGCTTCGGGAAAGTCCTGGGTCGACAATCCGCCGATCAGCGTCTCCGCCAGCTCGCGCGGCTTGAGACTTTCCAAATAGCCGCGCAGCTCGTCGATCAGGCCGAGGCCGACCTGATTGGGGATTACCTGGTTGTCGAGAATCCACGTCCTCGCCTCCGGAATGGCGACCGTGTCGGCGAGGAGATTGTGCATCTCGACGACTTCGATACCGCGGTCACGCATCTTCTGCACGAAATCGAAATGATCGCGCTTGGCATTGTCGACCCATAGGACGTCATCGAACAGCAAGGTGTCGCAGTTCGTCGGCGTCAGACGTTGATGAGCCCGCCCCGGCGAACAGACCAGCACCTTGCGCAGCTGGCCGACTTCCGAATGAACACCGAAGGGAATCCCTGCATCCGATGTCTGCTTTGTCATGGGGCCTATCTCCGGAACCGCTCCGTTCAGATCGTGATGTAGCCGGTGGCCAGGCCATGAATGCCGATGACCGCGCCGATCGCAACGACAATGAAGATGATCCACTCGACGAAGGTGAAGACTCTCGCCTTTTGCTCGAGGCGTGCCCACAAATACAGTGCCGTGCCGGGCGCGTAGAGGATGGCCGACAGCAGCAGATATTTCATTCCGGCCGCATAGATCAGGAAGAGCGTGTAGATCAGCGCAATTCCGGTAAAGACCAGCCCGCTTCGACGCTCGTCCGGACGCTTCTCATAGGTCTCGCCCCGCTTGACCAGCAGGAGCCCGTAGGCTGCGACCAGGAAAAACGGGATCAAATTCATGACGCTCGTCAGATTGAGCATCAGCGAGAAAGCGTCCCGCGACCAGTAGGTGCTGATGACGAAGAGCTGGACGACGATGTTGGTCAGCCACAGCGCCGCCGCCGGGACCTTGTTCTCGTTCTCGGTGCCGAACAGGGCCGGCATATCCCTGGTGCGGCCCGCGGCCGAAAGAACTTCGGTGCAGATCAAGCTCCAGGCGAGATAAGCCCCGAGCACCGAAACCAGAAGTCCGATGCTGACGAAGACCGCGCCCCAATGTCCCACCACGGCCTCCAGCACCGCTGCCATGGACGGCTGACGCATGTCGGCGATGTCGGGACGCGGCAGCACGGCGTAGGGCAGCATGGTGACGAGCACCATCAGGCTGGTCACCATCACAAAGCCGATGATCGTCGCCGCGCCGACATGGGATCGCTCCTTGGCATAGCGGGAATAGACGCTGGCGCCCTCGATCCCGAGGAACACGAACACCGTGACCAGCATGGTCGCGCGGATCTGCTCGAAGAGGCCCTTGTCCGGCATGCCCTCGCCGCCCCAGAAATTGTCGCGGAACTGGTCGGCCTTGAAGGCGAAGATCAGGATGACGATAAAGACCAGGATCGGCACGATCTTGGCAATGGTCACGATGGTGTTGATCGCGGCGGCCTGTTGCACGCCACGCAGGATCATGAAGTGGAAAAGCCAGATCCCGATCGAGGCAACGATGATCGCGATGACGGTATTGCCGTCACCAAACACAGGAAAGAACGCGCCCAAGGTCGACTTGATCAGGACCCAATACGACACGTTGCCAATGCAGCTTCCCATCCAATATCCAAGCGCCGACAAGAAGCCGGGATAATCGCCGAAACCTGCTTTCGCATAGGCGTAGACACCAGCATCGAGTTCAGGCTTTCGCTCCGCCAACGACTGAAACACGCGCGCCAGCGTGTACATGCCACCGCCGGCGATGCACCAGGCGAAGATGGCGCCGAATGGACCGGTTGCGATGCCGAATGTGCGCGGCAGTGAGAAAATGCCGGAACCGACCATGGAGCCGACCACCATGGCCGTCAGAGCAAACAGCGAAAGCTTCTGGATCGACGGCGTCGCGCTCATGTGAAAGCCTCGGACCGCGAGTGATGGTCGGCGCGGCGGCCGCTTCGCTCGCTGCGACCCGGACGATGCGCCGTGGGGCACGCATGGCCAATCAGGTGATTACCTAGTCGAGGTCCGGGATTACCCTCACTGCCCACACGCTCTCAGGCCGCGAACGAAGAGCCGGACGCTTCGGCCTGCTCCTTTCCGCCGAACCAGGCGACATACAGTGTCGGCAGGAAAACCAGGGTCAGACCGGTCGCAACCAGCAGTCCGCCCATGATCGCAAAGGCCATCGGCCCCCAGAACACCGTCGGCGCAATCGGGATCATGCCGAGAACGGTGGAGATGGCCGTCAGCATGATTGGACGAAAGCGGGAACTGCTGGCGTCCACCGCGGCCAGCCAGGGCCCCTTCCCCAGTGAACGCTCCGCCTCGATCTGACCGATCAGGATGACCGCGTTCTTGCTGATCATGCCGAGCAGCGCAAGGACACCGAGAATGGCGACGAAGCCCAACGGCCGGCCCGACAACAGCAGCGCTGCGACGACGCCGATCAGACCGAGCGGCGCAACACTGACGACCATCAACAATCGCGGAAAGCTCTGCAACTGGGCCATCAGGACCGTGAACATGACGAACAGCATCACAGGCACCACCGCCATGACGGACGCCTGCGAATTCCGGCTTTCCTCCACCGTGCCACCGACCACGACGCGGTATGAAGCCGGCAGCGCCGCCTTCAGCTTTGCCATGGCCGCGGCCTGCCTGTTGACGACCGTCTCCGGCAGCACGCGGTCGGCAATGGCGGCCCGAACCGTGAGCGTGGGCACGCGATCTCGTCGCCAGATCAGAGGAAACTCCTGATCATACTCGAACGATGCAAACTGGCTCAGTGGAACGGTTCGCCCGCCCACGATCGGCATCTGCAACGTGCGCAAGCTCGCCAGCGAGACGCGCTGTTCGTCGGTTGCGCGGACCACCACATCGACCAGGTAGATATCGTCCCGCACCTGCGTGACCGGCGTGCCGGATATCACGGTGTTCAGAACGGTGGAAATCGTCTGCGAACTGAGGCCGAGAAGGCGGGCCTCGTCCTGGTTGACGCGAATCCGCACCTGGCGATCGGGCTCCATCCAGTCGAAATTCACGCTCTTGGCGGCCGGATCGGCCCCGACGATCCGTGCGACGTCGAGTGCGATATCGCGTACCCGCTCGACGTCCGGACCGCTGACGCGATACTGCAGTGGCCATCCGACCGGGGGACCGAGGCCGAGCGGAGACACCGACGAGATCGCGTTCGGAAACTCATCGGCGAGGAATCGTTCCAGCTTGCCATGCAGCCGCTCACGCGCCCCAATGTCTCTGGCCACGACGACCGCCTGCGCGAAGAAGTCGTTCGGCAATTCGACGCTGAGCGGCATATAGAACCGGATCGCACCGCGCCCGACATTGGTGCTCCAATGCGCGACATCGGGATCGCCCGTGAGCATCTTGTCCAGACGCTTTGCCGCGGTTTCGCTGGCAAAAATCGATGCATTCTGCGGCAGGCTGAGATCGACCAGCAGTTCCGGCCGATCGGAGGACGGAAAGAACTGTTGCGGGACGAGCGGCAGCGCGAGCACGGAGGCGGCGAACAGCGCGGCCGTCCCACCGAGGGTCAACCACTTGGCGCGGATCGCCGATATCAGGAATCGTCGATACAGCCGGAACACCCGTCCGGGAGTCGTAGCGCCCTTCTGCGTTGGCGGGACAAGGATGGCAACGCCGAGCAGTGGCGCGAAGATCACCGCGACGAACCAGGACGCCAGCAGCGCGATCGCGACCACTGCGAACAGCGAGAACGTGTATTCGCTCGCGGCGCTGGCGGCAAAGCCGACTGGAATGAAGCCCGCGATTGTCACGAGCGTCCCCGCAAGCATGGCAAGCGCGTGGGTCCGAAACGCGTAGCTGGCGGCCTCGACCTTGCTGTCGCCCAACGCCAGGCGAATGAGCGTGGCGTCCGTTGTCGTCATGGCGTCATCGACCAGCAGGGCAAGCGCAATGATCAGGGCTCCGAGCGATATGCGCTGCATGTCGATGTGAAGGACCGCCATGACCGGAAACACGATCGCGAGCGTGAGCGGGATCGCCAGCGCGATGATCAGGCCCGGACGAACACCGAGGCTGATGAAGCTCACGACCAGAATGATGGCGATCGCCTGCAACAACGAGGTCATGAACTCGCCGACCGCTTTGCCCACGACGACGGCCTGGTCGGCCACCAGGCTCGGCTCGATCCCGATCGGCAGATCAGCAGTGATCCGCGCCATCTCCGCCTTGACGTTCCTGCCCAGCGCGAGGATGTCGCCGCCGTCGCGCATGGCAATGGCAAGCCCGATCGCCGGACGGCCATTGATCCGGAACAGTGGCTGGGGTGGATCGGCGTAGCCCCGCCGCACCATCGCAAGGTCGCTCAGGCGCAGCATGCGACCGCCGGCGGCGAAGTTGATATCGGCAATGTCCTGCTCGGACAGGAAGCTGCCCGACACCCGCAACGATATCCGCTCCGTGCCGGTCTGAATCGTTCCCGCCGGCATCACGATGTTCTGCGCCCGCAACGCCGCGATCAGGGCCGTGCGATCGACGCCGAGATTTGCAAGCTCCTGCTTGGAGAACTCGACGAAGATCACTTCCTCCTGTGCGCCCAGCAGCTCGATCTTCGCGACATCCGGTACAGCCAGGAGCTGCGAACGGATCGCCTCGACCCGGTCACGCAGCTCGCGTTGCGCAAAGCCGTCGCTGGTGAAGCCGTAGACGATGCCAAAGGTGTCGCCGAAATCGTCGTCGAAGAACGGCCCGACGACACCGGCAGGCAGCGTATGGCGAATGTCGCCGATCGTCTTCCGTACGTGGTACCAGGTATCGGAGACATCCCGCGCATTGGCGCTTCCCTTGAGGTTCACGAAGATGGTCGTGAGGCCCGGCCGGGTGAAGCTGCGCAGGAAATCCAGATGCGGGGTCTCCTGCAATTGGCGCTCGAGGCGCTCCGTCAGCTGCTTCATCGTCTCGTCGGCCGTCGCCCCTGGCCAGACGGCATGAACGACCATGGTCCGGATCGTGAAGGCGGGATCCTCGTTCCGGCCCAGCCGGAAATATGACAGGACGCCGGCGGCCACCGCTATCAGCATGAGGTAGACGACCAGCGAGCGTCGCCCCAGTGCCCATTCCGAAAGGTTGAATCCACTCATCGCCCCGACCCGAGCACGCGCACCTTCTGGCCTGGATGAAGGGCCTGAACGCCTGCAGTCACGACGATCTCGCCGGCATCAAGCCCTTGCGCGACGATCACCTGCGCCTGGTCGAACCGCAGCACGTCGACGTTCCGCACTGAGACCGTATTGGCCGAGGGATCGAAGACCCAGACGGCCGGCTGTTGATTCATCCTGGTCAGCGCGGTTGCGGGAATGCCGATCATCGGGCCGGAGCTCGCCTCGGCGCGCCCGACCACGGTCGCCCCGAGCCGCATCGCAGCCGGCGGATCGGTAAGGCCCACCTTGACCTCGAAGGTCCGCGTGACCGGGTTGGCCTGGGCGGCGACCTGCCGGACGCGCCCTTGCGCCGTCACTGCCGGATCGTCCGTGAGCGCGACCGTTACCTGCAGATTGGCAGGCGCCGCTCTCACCAGTTGGGCGGGCACATCGAAGACCGCATCGCGACCGTCCTGGCGAGCGATCTTCGCGATCGTCTGCCCGGCCTGGACGACCTCGCCGGCGGCGGGGCCGGTTTCGGTGACCTTGCCCGGCGCATCGGCGCGCAGCTCGGTAAAGCCGACTTGATCGTGGGCGGCGCTCAACTGGGCTTCGGCCATATCGAGCTGCGATTGGGCGGTCTGCTGCGCCTGCGTCGCGGCTTCGAAGTTGGCGCGGGTGGTCCAGCCCTGCGCCAGCAGCGTCTGCTGACGCTCGAAATGATTGCGGGCCTGAATGAGCTGGCCTTGCGCAGCAGCAAGCGCCGCCTGCGCCTGGCGTAGCGCGTTCGCTTCGTTCTGCGATTCCAGTTGCGCCAGAAGCTGGCCGGCCTGGACGCGATCACCAAGCCGGGTGCTGTTCGAAAGCAGTCGCCCGCCGATTCGAAATGCAATGCTTACCTCGTCCTCCGCCTCGATGCGCCCGGTGAACGTGAACGGCGTCAGCTGCTCGCGCTTCTCGACCGTGGTCGTACGAACCGGACGTGGCGCCGGGGACGTATCCTCCACCGGGTCCCTTTCACAAGCGGCAACCAGCAGCGTGGCGACCGCTGCGACAAGCGCGATATTCAGCGGCCGCATCGGCATGACATGATCATCGGTCAACTGCTCCACTGACAATCTTGTCGATAGATCATCTCCCTTCCATCGGTAAATCTACTGAGCGATCACCGATGCAATCGTGGTCCGGAGAACCTTCCGGCAGCGGTCAGAAGATTCCCAGGGCAACGTCAGGCAATCACCCGATACCGGGGACGCCGCAAGCGGTGCATTAAGGCTGCACCTGCTCCCGCCGCGGCGCTCTCGCCAAAGCAGCAGGTGGCAAGGGAACCGGCCGCTCAGGCTCCGAATGATTCACACGACCTTAGGAGGATCGACATGAGAAAGCTGGCTTTGCTGTCCGCCACCATCTTCATTGCGCTCAGCGCGATGGGCCCGTCGACGCCCGTACAAGCGCAGGATCTGGCATGGTGCTCGAAGATCAAGGGAATGCTCAACTGCATGTATGAGACCCGTTCCCAATGCCGCGCATCGGTGAGCGGACGGCAGGGCACCTGCGTGCAAAATCGCCGCCGCTGACGGCAGCGCTCAGTCCGATATCGGCCGGGCGGCGTAAATGACGTGCTGTTGGTTGTCGTACGCCACCCGGGCCTGAATGCCGCAACGGTGCCTGCGCCATCGGGACATTCCTCCGCCAACGTCCGGGGTTTCCTCCAATCGCGGCGGGTCTCCTTGCACGGTAGCTTCGACTGCTCCGGTTCGCATTTGGATCAACGGGAGGTGTCAATGTCCGATCTTGTCGCGATCGTGTATCCGTCGGAAGCAAAGGCAGAAGAAGTGCGCCAGCAGCTATTCAAGCTGCAGAAGGAATATCTGATCACAATCAGCGACGCCGTGATTGCCGTGAAGACGGACGCGGGCGGCATCAAGCTCAATCAACTCGTCAATACCACTGCGATGGGCGCAATGACGGGAAGCTTCTGGGGCCTTCTCATCGGCGTCCTGTTCCTGAACCCAATCCTCGGAGTCGCGGTGGGCGCCGCGTCCGGCGCGCTCGGCGGTGCGCTCTCGGACTTCGGCATCGACGACGCCTTCATGAAGAGCTTGTCGACCAGCCTCCAGCCCGGCAACGCGGCCTTGTTCGTCTTGATCAAGCACATGACGGCGGACAAGGTGATCAACGAGATCAAGAGCGCCGGCGGCGTTGTGCTCAAGACGTCACTCGACGAGACGAAGGAAAAACTCCTCCGCGATGCGCTGACGAGTGCAGTAGAGCGGCCAGCGGCCTGAAGCCGCCGTTCCTCCCTGTCTCAGCGCCGGCCGCCCGCAAGCCGCAGCAGCATCATGAAGAGGTTGATGAAGTTCAGATAGAGCGACAGCGCCGCGATGACCGACTTGCGACCCGCAGCGGTATGGTCATCCGCGCTGTCGTACATCGCCTTGATACGCTGCGTGTCGTAGGCCGTAAGCCCGGCAAATACGCCGACGCCAACGATCGAGATCAGCCAGTCAAGTGCGCTCGAGGACAGAAAGATGTTGATCAGGCTTGCGATGATGACGCCGATCAACCCCATGAACAGGAACGTGCCCAGCCCGGAGAGATCGCGTCGCGTCGTATACCCGAAGGCGCTGAGCGCTCCGAAACTCGCGGCCGCAATGAAGAAGACCCGGGCAATCGACGAGTTCGTGTAGATGTGGAACAACGTCGAGAGCGATACGCCGACCAAGGCGGCGTAGAGGAAGAACAGCAGCCGCGCCGTCGACACGGACAGCGTATTGATGCGCGAGCCGATGAAGAAAACCAGCCCCAGCGGCGCCAGAATGAAGACCCACATCAATGGGCTCTGCAGCAGCGCCGGGCCGGTGAGCTGATAGGTCAGCCAGGCCACGACAGCGGTCAAGCCGACGCCCGCGGCCATGTGTGCGTAGATGCGCAGCATGTATTCATGCAGGCCAGCGTCCACCGCAGACGCGCCGCCAGCCGGCTCTGCCGCAGTCAGGTTCTGATCGAAATTTGACACATCCGCCTCCTTTGGACTTCGCCGGGGAGACGACGCTAATCCTCGGGCTTCCGGAACGGCATCGGACAATCACCCGAATGCCGCCCGTGGAAATTACCCTCTGTCGCAGGCATCGCAGGGATGCCGCACATTACCGATGCGAGAGCTTGGAACGACGTCTAAGCCCTTTGGCGTATGCTCCTTACGGCTTTGTCACTTGGAAGCCGGCGCGGGTCGCGATCTAACCCATGCCATGCGCTTCTTCTTTCACATCGCCGACAGATACGGCCTCTTTCCCGACGGGATCGGACAGGACTGCCGAGATCAGGATGCAGCCATCCTGCACGCCAGACGCCTTGCCGCCGAGCTCGCCAAGGCCGGTGAATTCTGCCGCGGCAGCGTCGTGCTTGTGGCCAGCCCGCCGCAGACGGCATGCGGAGCCCCGGGCGGCGGCTGATTTTTCTGCCCTCACCACCTACAGAGAATCCCTGATGTGCGCATGCGGCAGACACTTCTAAGGTCGTCCGCAGGGGGCGGTCGGCAGATGCGACCATCGCCGCGTTGCGGATTGGGAGACCATTCTCCGTCATGGCGTCTTCGTCGAACGAGGCCAATCAAGAGCTTTCGCGCAACGCGTTGATCGCGCTTGTGATCGGATCGATGGTGGGATCCGGCATCTTCGCCCTGCCTGCGGCCTTCGGGCGTGCCACCGGCGCCTTCGGTGCGATCATCGCATGGATCATCGCAGGGACGGGCATGCTCATGCTGGCGCTCGTTTTCCAGTCGCTGTCGCAGCGCAAACCGGAGCTGGATGCCGGCATTTATGCCTACGCCAAGGCCGGATTCGGCGACTACATCGGATTCGCGTCGGCGGCCGGCTACTGGATCGGCTGCTGTCTTGCCGACGTCGCCTGTCTCATTCTGATCAAGGCCACACTCGGGCAGTTCTTTCCGATCTTTGGCGACGGCACGACGCCGACGGCCATTGCATCGGCGACACTGCTTTTGTGGAGTGTGCACTTTCTCGTGCTGCGGGGCATCAGGGGCGCGGCCAGGCTCAACACGATTGCAACCTTCGCAAAGATCGTTCCGATACTCCTGTTCATCGTCGTGGCCGCGTTCGTCCTCGATCGCGACCTGTTGGTGCAGAATTTCTGGGGAACTGAGCCGCCCAATCTCCAGCAGGTGCTGAGCCAGGTGCGCTCTACGATGCTGCTTACCGTATTCGTGTTCGTCGGCGTCGAGGGCGCGAGCGTCTATTCGCGCTACGCCAGGAATCGCGCCGACATCGGCATTGCGACGGTGGTGGGCTTCTTGAGCGTTCTCTGCCTGCTCGTCCTGGTGACGCTGCTGTCCTACGGCGTGTTGCCGCGGAGCGAGCTGGCGGATCTTTCGACGCCGTCGATGGCAGGCGTGATGGAATCAATGGTCGGGCGCTGGGGCAGCGTGTTCATCAGCCTGGCCCTGTTGATCTCGATCCTCGGCAACTATCTGTCCTGGTCGCTGCTCGCCGCGGAGATCCTGCATTCGGCGGCGATGCACCACACGATGCCGTCCTTTCTCGCGCGTGAGAATGCGAACAAGGTTCCTGTCGGTGCGCTCTGGCTGACCAACTGTGTGATCCAGGCGTTTCTGCTCGTCAGCTGGTTCGCCGAATATGCCTTCACGCTCGCACTGAAGATGACGAGCGCGATGACGCTGATTCCCTACGTTCTCGTCGCGGCCTACGGCCTCAAGCTCGCATCGACCGGCGAGACCTATTACGCCGGCGAGCGCGCCCGCACGACCGATTGGATCCGTGCCGCCGTTGCGACGCTCTACGCCGCCGCGATGATCTACGCCGGCGGACCAAAGTTTCTCCTGCTGTCCTCGATCCTCTACGCGCCCGGAACCTTGCTGTTCCTGATGGCCAAACGCGAGCGCAAGGAAAGCACATTCACGAGAACCGAAGCCATCCTGTTTGCGGCGGTCGCAATCGCGGCGGCCGGTGGAGTCTATGGGCTCGCCGTCGGTGCCATTTCGATCTGACCCAGCGTCTTTGATTGTAGGGAGGCGAACATGAACATGACGATCACGCGTTGCAGCTTGCTCCTTGCCGGGTTGCTGGCCGTCGCGGCGCCGCCCACCGTCACGCTCGCGCAATCGAAAGACGACAGCGCGGCGATGGCAAAGCAGATCGGGACCGCCACATCCAAAAAGGAGGCGCCCCCGAACACCAACACCAACCCGACAAAGCACCGGTACTGGCGTCATCGCGGCGGCAGACACCCGCATTATGGCAGCCGCCGCCTTCGCACCTGAGACATCCTAGTGGCCCCTTCAATGGATCAACCTGACAGCGATTCCGGCATGCGCTCCGAAGAATACCGAGAGCTCCCTCGGCATGAGAACGCTGCCGACGAGCCCGGAGAAGCCGGACGGCCAAGCCTGCTAGCCGTCGGTCTCACCCTCCTCGCCGCCGGCGTCGCTTTATTCCTGATCTGGCAAATGGTCTCCAGCCTTCTGCTTGTCTTTGCCGGGGTGCTGTTCGCCGCCTTTCTGGACGCATTGGCGCGAGCTTTGGCGCCGGTCCTTCCACTCAAACGAGCCTGGCGGTTGACGCTCGTTGTCTTGCTTCTGTCCGCGCTCTCTTGTTTCGGCCTCGCCTGGGGCGCGCGCAAGTTGCCGGAACAGACACGCCTGCTTCTGAAAGTGATGGATGCGCAGGTTGATCTGCTCCAGGAACACCTGCTGTCGTATGGCGTGGACCTGCTCGGCCCGGAATGGGGCCGCGACTTTGCACAATGGCTGTTCGCCGATCAGGGCCGGTTCTTCAGCCACGCTCAGTTTCTGCTCGGCGGAGCGTCGAGCCTCTTGACCGCCGTGCTGGTGATCCTGTTCCTCGGCATTCTCTTCGCTTTCGATCCCACCGGCCACCGCGAAAGCGTGATCGCGCTGGTCAGGCATTCCCATCGCGCCCGTGCGCGCGCCGTGATGGACGAGATGGGCAACGTCATGCGGCTGTGGTTCGTCGGACAATTGATCCGCATCATGCTGATGACGTTGTGCGTGTGGCTCGCGCTCTATCTCATCGGGCTGCCCGGTCCCTTCGTGCTCGGACTTCAAGCCGGTCTGTCGAACTTCATTCCCTATCTCGGGCCGATCGTTGCCGCGATCCCGATCGCGCTCGTCGCGATGCCGCTCGGCGCATCGCTCCTGATCTGGGCGGTCGCCGTGTACACCATCATCCAGTCGATCGAAGGCTACGTGATCGGCCCACTGATCCAGCGCCAGGCGGTCGAGACCCCTCCGGCGTGGACGCTGGTTGCGATCGTCCTTCTCGGCGCTCAGTTCGGCGTCATGGGCGTCGCGGTCGCGATGCCGCTGGTTGCGATCGGTCGGGTTGCGATCGTCAGGTTTTATGTCGAGGACTATCTGGGTGGCGGACCCAAGCCACGATCGATTGCGAGTGAGCAGCCATGAGCGAGTTCGAAGCGCATTCGAATGATGCCCCGGCGCGTTCGACAACGGCCCGTTTCCTGTGGCAGCAACTTCCCTATGTCGTCGCGCTGCTGCTCGCCATCGTCGGCGTTGCCTACACCAACGTCTCGCACCAGCCGTTGACCGGCTATTGGGAGTTCCTGGCGCTCGCCATCGGCGTGGTCTGCGTTGTCACCAAGTGGCCGGAGATAGAGGGCAAGGAGGGCCAGATCCGGCTGATCTGGACGCAGGCCCTGCACTGGATCGCGGTCCTGATCACGATGAACATCATGCTGGTCTCCGGCGTGCAGCAATTGCTTCCGACCCCTGCAACGGGACTCGTCCTGCTGACGTTGCTCGCGCTCGGCACGTTCCTTGCGGGCCTGAGCCTGCTGTCGTTGCAGATCGCCTTCCTTGGCCTTGCGATGGGCGCCGCCGTTCCGGCGATATCCTGGCTGAAGCAATCCATCTTCTTCTTCCTGCTCGGGGCGGTGCTGCTGATTGGCCTCGCCATCTCGTTCTGGTGGCGCCAGGACGGCAGCCCCTCGCAGAGCGCCGCCAGGGACATCACGAGCCAACGGGAGGATTGAATGCAAGCGTTGAGATATCTTGCCGCCATCGGCGCATCCGTCGTTCTTTGCGCCGTCACCTCGCCCGCGCAAGCCGAGAGATTCAGGGTCGGCAGGCTCCTGTGCTCCTCGGAGCCACGCGTCGGACTGGTGCTTGGATCGACGCAGGCGCTGCGTTGCGTGTTCAACGCGCTGCGCCCGCCCCGGCAGTACGTCTACGAGGGACGGATACGGCGCGTCGGCGTTGATATCGGTGTGACCAGCGCCGGCGCGCTATCCTGGGCCGTCTTCGCCAGGAACTCGCGGATAGGCCCCGGCACGTTGCGCGGCAGTTATGTCGGCGCGAGCGGCAATTTTGCATTCGGTCCCGGCCTCGGCGCCAACGTCCTGGTCGGCGGCTCGCGGAGGAGCGTGATGCTGCAGCCGATCTCGGTCGAACGCTCGATCGGGCTCAATCTCGCGGCTGGCGTGACTCATCTGACATTGGGACCGCGAGGCGGTCTCTGATCCCGCCGTCTCGGTCCCGCGGTTCGGTCTGCTCTTGATGCCGGTCCGCGCAGGGAGAGGATGAGAACATTCCCGCCCCGCCGCTCAGGGTTTCGTCCGATGTCGGCGTCGGGTGTTCGACGTTACGATCCGATGCATGCTCGATCGGGCCGTAACCGCCCAGGAGGATCGCATGACAGTGTATGACAGTCGCGGGAGTCTCGATGCCGTGGTTGCTCCGCCGCTGTGGGTTTGTGCACTCCTCGGCGTCGTCCTGATCGCCGCCGGCCTGCTCGCGCTCGGCGACCTTGCCTTCGCCACCGTCGTCAGTGTCAAGCTCATCGGGCTCATCGCGATCGCCGCCGGCGCATTCGAGATTGCCCACGCCTTCTGGACCAAGGGATGGGGCGGGTTCCTTTGGCAAGTCGTGCTCGGCGCGCTCTACCTCGCCTTCGGTGTCGTGCTGCTCACCCAGCCGGTCTCGGGCGCGCTGATCCTGACCTATTTCCTCGGCGCGGTGCTGTTCGCTTCGGGTGTCATTCGATGCGTGCTGAGCTTTGCCTATTGGCGGCAGAACGGATGGATGATGCTGATCTCGGGCGTCTTCGCGGTGATCGCCGGCGTGCTGGTCCTGTTCGGCTTCCCCACCATCAGCGCTTGGGCTCTCGGCTTCTTGTTGGGCGTCGACCTGATTGCCCATGGCCTGGCATGGCTGCTCTATGCGCTGCAATCGGTGCGAACGACCGGATAACAGAGGAGAGAACAACCATGGATGCTCCCAGTCGCCGCGTCTTCCTCAGCCTTGCGATGAACGCTATTGCCGCCGCCGCGATCGGAGCGTCCGGCGCGCACCTCATCGGTGTTGCGGACGCAATGCCGGTCGATCCCGATCTCTCTCGGGCCGGCCGGGCACCGGAGGATCGCGCCATCCCGGTGCAATGGGGACCTCCGCCGCGACCCGGCTGGGGCCCGTCTCGTCCTGGCTGGGGCCCGCGACCGCGCCGACGCCGCCGCTGGGTTTGCTGGTGGCATCGTGGGCGCCGTCATTGCGGATGGCGCTGGTAGTCCGAAGGGGATGAGGAAATGGTACGCAACAAGAACCAATGGCTCCTCGTCGCCGTGCTGGCAGTGCTTTTCCTCGGCGCGAGCTGGTTCTGCGTGTCAGTCTGGAGGGCGACGCCCTCGATGCCGCCATACGGGAACATCGTGCTGGCGGCGGGTGGGATCCTCGTTCTGGTGCTCGGCTGCGGCCTGATCGCGCTGATGTTCTATAGCCATCGCAAGGGCTACGACGAGCCGGCACGCAGTAACCGAACCGCGCGGGACTAGCTCAGCTGGTCGAATCGCGGAGGCCTGACGCCGGCAGTTCCGAGCCTGGTGCAGGGAGCGGACGATGAACCTTGCTGACGTCCGGCTCGGACTGCTGGCGGCGAGCCTCGTGACATTGTTGGCCGGCGAACCCGCGCGGCCGCAGCCAGCTCCACCCGCACCTGCCGTCGGCGTCGTCGAAGCGGCGCAGCGGCCGATCACCGAGAGCAGTGAGTTTCTCGGCCGGATCGAGGCCATCAACCAGGTTAATATTGCCGCTCGCGTCACCGCCTTTCTGGAGCAGCGGCTGTTCACCGAGGGCGCGGAAATCAGGAAAGGCGAGCAGCTTTACCGGCTCGAACGCGGCCCGTTCGAGGCGGATGTCGCCGCCAAGCAGGCGCAGGTAGCACAGCTCGAAGCGACGCTCGAGAACGCCAAATTGACCACCGAGCGCGCCCGCACCCTGCTTGGCGGACCGGCCGGGCAGCAATCGACCTACGATGCCGCCCTCGCGAGCCAGCGCAGCCTCGAGGCGCAGGTCAAAGCTGCACAGGCGCAGGTCCAGGCCTCGCAGATCAACCTCGACTACACCATCATCAGCGCGCCGATCGACGGCAAGATCGGACGCACGGCCGTGACGGAAGGCAACATCGTCAGTCCGAATTCGGGCGTGCTGACCACGATCGTCAGCCAGGATCCAATGTATGTCACGTTCCCGGTGCCGCTGCGCCAGGGGCTCGAGTTGCGCGAACGCTACGGCCCCCAAGGCGGCCTCGAAGCGGTGACGATCCGATTGCGGCTGCCCGACGGGCGCATGTATGGGCAATCCGGCAAGCTGAATTTCGTCGACAACACCATCGCGCAGAACACCGACACGATCACGGTGCGCGGAGAGATCGCCAACCCGATCCTGCGCGCTCCCTCGGCGGCGGGCGTTACCGTCCACGAGCTCACCAACGGCGAATTCGTCACCGTCGTCCTCGAAGGAGTCCAGCCTATCGAGGTGCTGGCGATCCCGCGCTCAGCAGTGCTGTCCGACCAGCGCGGCGACTACGTTCTCGTCGTCGGCGCAAACGACAAGGCGGAGCAGCGGCGCATTCAGCTCGGGCAATCGACTCCCACGATCGCTGCCGTCATCAGCGGATTGACGGCCGGTGACAAGGTGATCGCGGAAGGTTTGCAGCGTGTTCGCGCCGGACAAACCATCTCTCCAGAGCCGGCAAGTCCACTGATCTTGTCGAGCATGAAGGATTCAACCGGCGAGGCGGCTCCGCAAGGGGCGCGCGCTCCCCTGCCCCGAACCCCCAAGGGCGGCAGCCAATGATATCGAGCGTCTTCGTCGACCGGCCGCGTCTTTCGATGGTGATCGCCTTTGTCATCACCATCGCCGGCGCACTGGCGCTCACGCAGATCCCGGTGGCGCAGTTTCCCGATATCGTGCCGCCGCAAGTCACCGTAGCCGCGAACTTTCCCGGCGCCTCCGCCGAGGTCGTGGAGAGCAGCGTCGCACAGCCGTTGGAGGCGCAGGTGGTCGGCGTCGACCGCGCGCTCTATATGAAGTCGACCAGCGGCAACGACGGCAGCTACACGCTGACGGTTTCGTTCGCGCTCGGCACCAATCCCGACATCAACACGGTCAACGTCAATAATCGCGTCCAGAGCGCATTGTCGCAATTGCCCACGGAAGTGCAACAGCAGGGCGTGACCGTCCAGAAGCGATCCTCTTCGATCCTGCAGTTCCTGGTGCTCCACAGTGCAGATGGTCGGCAGGACCCGCTCTTCATCACCAATTACGCCATCATCAACGTGCTGGACGCGATTGCGAGCACGCCGGGCGTCGGCCAGGCCAATCTGTTCGCCAAGATGAATTATTCGATGCGGATCTGGTTCGATACGCAGCGCCTCACCAGCCTCAACCTGACCCCCTCGGACGTGGTCGCCGCCATTCGCGCACAGAGCGTCCAGGCTCCCGTCGGCCGCATTGGCGCGCGGCCGATCAGCGACGATCAGCAGTTCCAGTTCAACGTGCAGACGATGGGCCGCCTCGCCACCGCCGATCAATTCGCCAACATCGTGCTGCGCGCCGATCGGGACGGATCCTCGCTGCTGGTCAGGGACGTCGCCCGCGTCGAGCTGGGCGCGCAAAATCTCGACAGCGAAGCCCGGATCGACGGGCGAGCCGCCGTTCCGATTGCGATCTACCTCGCCCCCGGCGCCAACGCGGTGACCACCGCGCGCGCGGTCGCGGACACGATGCAGCGGCTGTCCGGCCGGTTTCCGGCAGGGCTCGGTTATCTTGTGCAATACGACTCCACGACCTTTGTCCGGGACACGATCACGGAGGTGCTGTGGACATTGGGCGAGGCCTTCGTCCTGGTTGTGATCGTGGTCTATCTGTTTCTCGGAAACATGCGGGCCACCGCGATTCCGGCCGTCGCAGTCCCGGTAAGCCTCGTAGGCACCTTCGCCGTTCTGCTCGCGCTCGGCTATTCCGCCAACACCGTATCCCTGCTCGCAATGGTGCTCGCGATCGGCATCGTGGTCGACGACGCCATTGTCGTGGTCGAGAATGTCGAGCGTGTCATGGCGGAGGAGCCTGATCTGTCTCCGGCCGCGGCCAGCAAGAAAGCCATGAGCCAGATCACCGCGCCGATCGTCGCGATCACGCTGGTGCTGCTCTCGGTGTTCGTGCCGATCGCTTTCATTCCCGGCATCTCGGGCACGCTGTTCCGCCAATTCGCGGTGACGATCAGCGCCGCCATGATGATCTCGGCATTGAATGCCCTGACGCTGTCGCCGGCCCTCTGCGCGCTGTTGCTGCGTCACACCGGACAGCGTCGCGGCATCATCGGCCGCATCCTCACCGGCATCGACTGGGTGCGGGATCGTTACAGCGGCGCGGTCCGCCGGCTCGTGCGCATGGCAGCCTTGTCGCTTCTCCTGGTGGCCGCCTTTGCCGCAGCAATCTTCGGCCTGTCGCTGGTGACCCCGACGGGCTTCCTGCCCGAGGAAGACCAGGGCGCCTTCTTCACCTCGGTTCAGCTGCCGGACGGCGCATCGGTAGCTCGGACCAGCAAGATCACCCGGCAGATCGAGGACATCTTGAAACAGATGCCGGCCGTCGATCACGTCCTCGCGGTGATCGGCTTTTCGCTACTCGACGGAGCTTCCGAGCCGAACAGTGCGCTGGTGGTGGCGCGACTGAAGCCGTTCGCCGACCGCAAGACGGCAACGGATTCCGCACAGGCGCTGATCGCCAAGACCTTCGCCGCCGGCGCGCAGATCCGGCAAGCCAACGTGCTGCCGTTCAACCTGCCGCCGATCATCGGGCTCTCCACCGGCGGTGGCTTCGAATATCAATTGCAGGCCCTGGAAGGTCAGGCTCCGGCCGCGATCTCCAGCGTCACGAACGCGTTGATCGGCGCGGCCAATGCCGATCCTCGGCTCGCGCGCGTGTTCTCGACATTCACGGCGACCAATCCATCGCTCTATCTCGATATTGACCGCCGCAAGGCCCAGGCGCTGGGCGTCACGGTCAACGACATCTTCACTGCGCTCCAGGCCACGCTTGGCGGCATCTACGTCAACAACTTCAACCTGTTCGGTCGCACCTGGCAGGTCAATCTGCAGGGTGAAGCACTCGATCGCGGCGATACGTCCGATGTCTGGCGCATCCATGTGCGTAACAACTCGGGCGAGATGGTGCCGCTGCGATCCCTCGCCGGCCTCAAGATCGTGACCGGGCCGCAGGTCATCACCCGCTACAACAACTATCGTTCGGTGACCGTCAACGGCAGCCCGGCATCGGGCATCTCCTCCGGGGCCGCGATCGCCGCCATGACGCAGATCTCGGAGGATGTTCTGCCGTCGGGTTACGGTTTCGCGTGGACCGGCACCGCCTACCAGGAACAGCAGGCGGCCGGCCAGACCGGCATCGTGCTCATGCTCGCCGTCCTCTTCGCCTATCTGTTCCTGGTCGCGCTCTATGAAAGCACCGTGATCCCGATCCCCGTGCTGCTCTCGGTCGTCGTCGGCGTGCTCGGATCCTATCTCGGCATCAAGATCGCTGGCCTCAATCTCGACCTCTACGGCCAGATCGGCCTCGTCGTCCTGATCGCGCTTGCCGCCAAGAACGGCATCCTGATCGTCGAGTTCGCCAAGGAGCAACGCGAGGCCGGTGTGCCGCTCGACGAGGCCGCGATCCAGGGCGCACATATGCGCTTTCGCGCCGTCATGATGACCTCGGCGGCCTTCATCCTGGGCCTCTTGCCGCTCGTGATCGCGACCGGCGCAGCCGCCCTCAGCCGGCGCGCCGTCGGCACGGCCGTCTTCGCCGGCATGCTGGCCGCAAGCTCGATCGGAATATTCATGGTGCCGATGCTCTACGTGGTTTTCCAGCGCCTGCGTGAGCGTGCGAAGGCAGCCTTCAAGTCAAGCCGTCAGCCGAATTCGCCCGACCGCAATGCAGTCTAGGCAGGCTTCGGAGGTGTCCCTTGCATCCGGCAATCCTCGCCTCACCGGCTACCGTCCTCGTGGTCGGCATCCGCGCGGGTGAACCTTGGCATCCAGTTGGTGCCCGATCTCTTGAAGCTACCCTTAGAGCGGCTCACGCCGGGGGCCTGGAGCCTTTTCCGTTCCGATTGATCGAATCCTCGGGTACCCTGTTCTAGCCGCGTCGGCGGAACTGCGTTGATAGATGGCGGCATGGAGAGCGGAGATGGGCCGGCTCGATAAGCAGATGGATCCCTTCCACCCTGCCGCTCATCTGGCTACGGGGGATCGCGTCCCCGAGAATCTAGGGCTTGAGCAAGTCGATACGGCGTCGTCAGTTGATCCGGACCGAGAGGAAGCCACCTCGTCGCCCGCGCATTTTGGGTCGGGCCAGGCGGCGACCGGCGGAACGGGCTCTACCGATTGGATCGATCGAGGACGTCGCATCTGGCGGCGCCATCTCCAGCGCGATCGACTCCCCCGGACGACCGGAGGGTCGATGGGAAACTTTGAGCGGTGGTTGATCGCACTGCTGAGCGTCGGCCTCGTCGTGAGCTGCGTTTGCGCGATCATTGTCTTCATGCAGGTCAACGCGCGCAAACTGGAGATCGCAGCACTGCAACGTGACATCATCGCGCTCAAGCTACGCGTAGCCAGGCTCGATCAGATCGCAAGCACCAATGAGATACGTGAAAAGGCAAGCAGTGGAACACCCAAGCCGCCGTCGGAGACCCAGCCTGACCCGGCTCCGTTCATCCTGTCACGTGAAGAGATTCAGCTTATCCGAGACTATATCAAGCCTGCACCAGTTGCAGGCCCCGCGACTGAGACGATAAAAGTCGGCGATCCCGTCGCGGGAGAGACCGTTCCCTTTCCCTCTCCGATCACGGAGAAGGTGCGGAAACTGCTCGGCGCGCGATTTACCGTTCGCAATGGCCTTGTTGTCATCATCCGCAGCGGCAGCCGTCACGCTGATGCTGTGATTGGGCCAAATTGACGAGAACTGGCCGCGATCGCGGTAGCCGGTCGAGCACTTATGGCTGGGTGTTGG
>NZ_AJQF01000325.1:0-16847 GCF_000261705.1 Bradyrhizobium genomosp. III
GGTGGTCTTTCAATGAACCGCCGGCTGCCATTGAGAAGCTCGAGGTTATTGGCGATGACCGGATTACCCGGATCGAGCGAATAAGCCTTCTCGAACTTCCGTCGCGCCGCATTCAGATTGCCGCGCAGCATGTACGAATATCCCTGGTCATTCAGGATCTGAACGGTTTCGCCTCCCAGCCGGATCGCTTGGGCATAGGCCTGATCGGCCAGGTCGAAACGACGCAGCTTGTCGTAGCTCGCTGCGAGGCCAATCCAGGCCGTGACGTCCTTGGGTGATTTCTCGACGGCGTCCTTGAAATAGCGCTGCGAGAGTCCGTAACTGCCGCGATTGTAATGCTCCAGGCCCAGCCGCACAGGCTCGTCCGACGGGTAGTACTTGACGTCGGTCGGCTCCTGCACCGGGTCCCCACCCGGTGGCTCGACCGGAGCCACGATGGCAGCCTCCCTCGTGGTATAGTCACATGCCGCAAGGCCTGGCGCCAGCCAGCAACAGGTCAACAGTAGAATGGCACGTCGCATAATCTTGTCCCCCGCCCGGCCCAGCGGACGCACTGCACCGCACTCAAATGTCCCGTCCCTCAACTCAATTACCAGAAGCCGCTACCTGCCCCCTGCCCCGCCGACCGGCACCGATACTCCCGCCGATGCTCCCGCACCCAATCCAGTTACGTTGACATTCTGCGTGACCGGAGGCCGCTGGCCGATGAGTTTCGTCGGATCGCCCATGTCGGGAAGCTGATCCACCGGCTGTTGCTGGTTGCCGTAACGCGTCACGGCCGAGCCCACACGTCGAGCATCGTATGCGATCCGGCGATCACCGACGTATCGCGGCCATGGATGAATTGTATGAGTCACGGCGTTGACCTGCTTGGCATCGCCGGCGGTCATCGTGATGCTGTCGGAACGCTGAAAGTAGCGGTCCACCTCGTCATGACCGGCGACGCCGTAACATCCCCCGAGCAGTAAGGGCGCAAACAGAGCCAGATACCTGATCGTCATCTCGCGCGTCCTCTAGTTTAGAGTTTTGACGACCGTCTGATCGGCACTCGCGGCCGGGACGACGACGGGGGTCCGGACTTCAGGCGCGATGATGTGACCATACGGTCCCTTCACCTCGCCTCCGGAATTGACGTAGTCATTGTACCGCTTGCGGACTTCCATCTGACCATTGAGGAAGAAATCGACGTCGTTGGCCGGCAGGCGGGAGTCGAGTGGCGATGCCAGTTGCTGACCGGGTGCCGCCGGCGCGACCAGGCGCGGCGTCACGATGATCACCAGATCGGTTTCCTCCTGCTGATACGATTTGCTGCTGAACAGGCTTCCAATCACCGGCACCGAGCCGATCCAGGGCAACTGCGAGACGTCCTGGCGATTGCGGGTCTGCAACAGGCCGGCGATGGCAAAGCTCTGGCCATCGCGCAACTCAACTGTGGTTCGCGCGTCGCGGCGGGTCAGCGCAGGAACGGTCGTCCCCTGGATCGTCACCGCGTTGGCGAAATCAAGTTCGCTGACCGACGGCTCGACCCGAAGATTGATCACACCGCGCGAGAGCACGGTGGGGACGAAGGCGAGCTCAACACCGAACTTCTTGTAGTCAATTGTGATGGTGGGAAAGCCGTTCTGCGTCTGGGTCGGGATCGGCACTGGAAATTCACCGCCGGCGAGAAAGCGGGCAGCATCGCCGGACAGCGTGGTCAGATTTGGTTCCGCCAGCCGGCGTGCCAATCCTTTGGTTTCCAGCGCCGAGATCAACAGGTCCACCGAGCCCCCGCTGCTGGTCCTGATAATGCTGGTCAACAAGCTTCCGAACGGCGCCGGCGCAATGCCTCCAGCAGTACCGGCCAGCGTCCCAAGAGTTCCGAGTATCGGAAGGCTGCCAGCAGGATTGGCGCCAACAGGAGTACTGCTGGGACTAAGGTTGCTAGTGCCGCCGGTGGTGGGTACCCTCGTGAGACTATTGATGCCACCGATGGGTGCCCGCCCGACGGCCGTCGTCGAACCAAGTCCGCTATTGCCCACATTGGTGCCGTTAGCATTAGCCGCATACAGATTGACGCCCAAGTTGCGTCCAGCCTCCCGGCTCACCTCTAGAAAGCGCACCTCGAGCATCACCTGTTGCGGCGCCGCGACGCTCATCGCGTTGACGACGACGCCTCCTTTCGCGACCGTGCTGGTGGCGATCGCCATGGCCCGCTCGGCCGTAACTGCGTCGGCGGCGACCCCGCTGAGCACCACCTGGCCCTCGGAAGCCGACACGCGGATACCCTGCCCGCCGGTGCTGGTCCGGATGTTCTGCTGCAGATTGCCGGTATCGATCACGACCTCGACGTCGAGGATCCCGATCTGCTTCATCGAGCTGTCGAACAGGATGACGTTGGTGGTGCCGGTCTGCTTGCCCTGCACGTAGATGAGATGATCGCTCAGCGACTTCACGTCGACGATGTCAGACGAACCCGCCACGATCGTCGCAAAGGCCGTGTCGACCTTGAAGGTACGTGACTTGTTGACGACGAGCTTGACCCGCTGGACGTCATTCATCTCGCTGACGATGACGCCGCCGGAGGAGCCGCGCCGGTCTGCAGCCGTCGCGCGCTCCGTGACCCCAGAGGAGGCGAGCGCCGCGCCCAGACCCATCACGCCGAAGGCGAGAAGCCTCCCGACCCTGTTACCCGAAACGCGACCGCCACTCATCCGAGTCCCCCCACTGCGATCCACGAAGATCCCCGCAAATCTACGTGCTCGACGTCCTCAACATTTCCCCTCTGCGCACCACGTCGCAGAGTTTACAATCTGTCCCACTACAATTCGTTACTTCGTGTTTCCAAGATCATCCTCCTTCATGCAGGCAGCTTGCAAGACGAGATACTTACCGCAGCGCCGCAACCAGAAAGAAAACCCTTCGATGTTGCCAGCGCGCATCATTCTCACTGGTTGTGGGGAACTATCCCGCAGCACGACCGCTCTTGGCGCGCGCTCCCGTCGCGGCTTTGCTATCGAAGGACAGTCGGTGGCACGCTTGGCGATTCGCTTGTCCCAGTAATTCCGCACCCGCGCGCTTGGCCCGCCCGCCGCGGCCCCGCAGCGCTGTCGAGCGAAACATGTCAGGCGTGCTGCCATATTTGCGCTAGAAGGGAATCTGGTTGGAGGCGCTCGGCGCGTTGAGCGTTGTGCCCCATATGGGCATCAGCATCGTAAAGTTTGCCTGGGAAGCTGTAACACTCAAGCTGTTGCTGTTGGCCCCCACGGTCAGCGTTGGCGTGAGACCTCCAAAAAACAGGAAGGGCGCCGCGGTCTGCTTGGCGGCGGTGGACAGGGGATCCCCGATGCAGCCGGCCGGCGACTGCGGCGGGCTTTGAAGCAAGGCAGGCGTATAGCAGCTGATCATGACCGCACGGGCGCCGGCACTCGCGAGCGTCCGCAAGGATTGCATCGTGATGGCATAGCGCCCAAGATCGAAGATGGCGAACATCAACGTGAAAAGCGCCACGGACACCATGATAAATTCAAACGGCGCCATACCGCGATTGTCGAGCTTTCTCATCATTGCACCAAAGCGACAACCTGGGTGTATACGATGGTGGCCGGCGCACAGCCTTCCGTGCTGAGGTAGCCGCCACCGCTCATGTCGATCGTTTTGGCGATCACTTGCGAACAGGTCGTATTCGCACTTGAAGTCGTACCGGCCCAGCTAACGTCGACATTGGGAAAGTAGATGGCCCCGCCCAGGCTAACCTGGCCGCCACCGTTTATGGTGACCTTGTTGCTGGTCTTGCTCGGGGCCTGATCATCAATCAGGACGCCATTTAGATCAGAGGAGAAGGTGTTAGTGGCAGGTGCGGAGAGATCAGCCGTACCCCCGTTGATGGTGAGCTGCGAGTCTCCGAGCAGGACGAGGGTTACGCCTGCGCCTTTCAGTTGTCCGCCGGTCATCTTTATATTTGCTTTGTAGAAGACATATGTTCCCGGGTCCAAAACGTACTTGTCGCCGTTCTGCACCGTGAAACTGCCGTAAGCTCCAGTCCCCGCGCTATTCGGCGCGCAATGCTTCCACCCGTCCGCCTGAAGGGTGCATGGCATATTTGTATTGCCCGTCCTGCTGTTGAACGATGCGGTGTCCAGTTTGCTGAGCGGATTGCTAGCGTACGTCATAAAATAGTTGTGCGGCACGCTAACATTACTGCAGCTGCCTGAGGGGGTGCAGCCACTTACACCATAAACGGCCCATCCCGAGCCGGTGAACGTTGGAGTGCTGGCAAGTTGAACACTGGTATCCGACATCAAGGCGCAGCCAGTTCCGTTGTTGCTGAGGTTACCAGCAAGCTTGAGTGCGCCTAAATCAGGTCCAAGCGCCAGGACGCAGGCCTTGGTCGGCTGCTGGACCACTGCAATGGCTTGGGCGGGGATGTTGACGGTGGTCAAACCCAGCACTGCCGCCAAGTACGCCGGCTGTTGCTGGCTGACCCTGGCGCGAACGGCATTGCCGGTGCCTGCAGGTGGCGTTGTGAACGTGGTCCCATTGTAATCGCCGATATCGATCTGCACGGCCCGCGAGATTCTGGTCGGTAGGCTTGTCGGACAGTTTCTGCCCGGATAGCCGGTAGCGTCGTTGGGACTTGAGTTGCAAAACCCGTTCTGTGCCGCGAATTCCTTGCCGCGATAATCCACGGACTGCGTGTCGCAGGCCGCACCCGCCATGATACATGAAAGCCGCAATGCGCCCGAATAGGCCGCTGAGTCGGCGGCGTTCTGCGCGTGCTGGCGGGTGACGTACCACGATCCGGCCTCGGCCCCGAGTGCGACGAATCCGATCAGCGGCACGAGAGCGATGACTGTTGCGAATGCGACGGAGCCTCGTTGGGAACGGAGTAGACTACGCATTTAAGCCCCCTACTGGAAGCGTTCTGAGTAAGGCAGCGTGTAGGTACAGGTGGTGGGACACAGCACCCCTCTCCAGACAATTGGAGCCAAGGTGATGGTTGTCGAGAATGTAATGTACTTGGGAGAAGCTAGATTGCCTGGCGAACAGGTGGCCCCTGCGTCTCCGCACAAAACCTGAAGGTTGCTGATCGCATGACCAGCGACTGTCGTCTGTAGCCCTGTCTTCCAGCTCACCGTGCCGTCAGGGGCGAGCGGATTGGCGTACTGCACATACTGCCCGAAGGAGCGCAATGCGCTCCACGCTGAGATAAACTGGAATCCCGCAGCAGCCAGGTCGGCGAGCGGCATGAGCAGGAACGCCACCAAAACTGGGTAGACGATCAATGTCTCAAACGCGACGGCGCCGCCTTGATCCCCGATGAACGACTTCTTGCGGCTCATGAGTTGACCTCGACCAATACTCACCCTTCCGGTCGTCGACCGGAACAGCACTCACCAAACGTAAGGGATCACTCTCCAGCGCGATGCTTCGTAAGCGGAATATTCAGGGCAGTTGCGCCGAAGCAGGTCCTCTTCGTAATAAATCCGGCAAACCTGGATGCCGATATGCAAGACGAGCAACACCGCTGTCAGCGGCGTCGGGCTTCTCAGCACCACGCCCAGCACCGCGATTTCTTCCGCGAGGTAGAGCGGGTGCTTGATCCACCGATACGGCCCCGTTTGCACCACGTTGCGCGCCTGTGGCACCAGACTGAAGGACCTGCCAAGATGTCGGATGGTGACCAGCATCATGATCATGCCGATCAACACGCACGCGGTGGAGGCCAGGTTTGGCAACGCCTTGTCGGTTTCGCCGAAGAAAGCGATTGTCCACGGCATATAGGTGCCGACGAACGCCGCTATCCTTGGGAGACGGCCCTTCGCTTGCGCCTTCGCCGGGGGCCGCGTGACGATCAACAGCGCCAGGAGCACGTAGAAGACAGCGAGGCAAACACTCGACAGGAGCGACGGCCAGGGATCATGAGCCGATGATCCGATCTTGATGGCCACGCCAAGCGCCAGCAACATGAACCACATGCCGCCGAACAGTTGCATTGTTCGATCGTAAGAGGACGTTTTCGACAGGGCAATCGTGCTCATGGCTACTTACCGAAGCTGGCGAACGAACGCACGAGATGCAGAATGGGACTTCCTCCCAAAATGACGAACATGGCTGGAAGCAGGAACAACACCATCGGAATGGTCAGCTTGGCGCCCAACTTGTGTGCTCTTTCTTCAAGCTTGGTAATTCGTTCGCGCCGGAGGTCGACGGCGATGCTCCTCAGCGCCTGGCCCACCGGAGTTCCATATTGCAGGCTTTGGCCGACCATGATTCCGAATCGGCGAAGCCCATCCGATGTAGCTCCCAGTTTCTCGAATGCGTCGCTGCGGCTTGGCAGGATCCGGAGATCATCAAGAAGTCCGGTCATGACCCTGGCTATGGCGGGATTGGTCTCTTGCATTTCTTGCGCTACGCGTGCCAGCCCGCTTTCCAGTCCCATTCCCGATTCGCTGCACACAACCAGCAAATCGATCATGTCCGGCGTGCCCAGTCGAATGGCGGCATCAAACCGCCGCTTCAGCACCGCCAGTATCAATCGCGGCGCTAAAATCCCGATCGCCACGCCAATAAGTGTGAAGACCAGTACATCAAGCAGCGGCTTCCCGAGAAGCTGAGCGGCACCCCCGGCGATGATCGGGCATAGCGCCATGCTGACGGCTTTGACACCGATCCAGGTCGGCAAGGCTCGATGATGATTGAAACCCGACGATTGAAGGATGGTTCGTAGCTGATCCAGATTTTCCTCGGCATAGAAGCGACGGTAGCGCATGCCGAGTGACGAAAACCAACCGGTCACATCCTGGAAGGGCGCAGACCGGCCAGCAACGCCCATCACGGCGTTTGATACCCGGGCATCCAATGTACGAATGTGTATTTCGCGGATGATCAACATGCAGGACGCAGTCGCAGCCACGACTGCAAGGGCCACCAGACTGAGACCAGAAGTCATAGTTCTGTTTCCCTTCTGACCATCCAGCTTATCACCAGGGCTCCGACAAGCACCGAAAGGACTGCGTAAGCCAGCAGCTTGTTTCCAACCGGATCGGTGAACAACAGATCAACCGTTTGCGGATTGGCTGCGTACAGGACCCCACCTGCAATCAAGGGCGAGACTGTCAGCGCCCGTGAGGAAAAGATCACCTCTCCTGCCAGCGCCTTGGCGCGGGCAGCCAGCGCAACACGTTGCCTGACAGTGTCTCCCAGGTTCTGCAAAGTCTCGGCCAGGCTGCCACCGGACTTCAACTGGACGGCAAGTGTCACCGCAAATATCGCATACTCCGCCACCTGCGTTCGCCGATAGACAGCTTGGACAGCTTCCTCTGCAGGTCTTCCCAGATTCACTTCGCTGCATACGATGGCAAACTGCCCGGCGGTTGGCTGCGGCATATCCCGCGCGAGGGCACGAAATGCCTCGTGCACAGGCAGACCCGATCGCACTGTACTTGTCACCAGCTGGATCGCATCAGGCAGCTGTCGAAAAAGCTGAAGAGCGAAGCGACGTTGCTGCCATCCGAACAGGCCTCGTATCACAATGAGGGCCGCGATTGCCGCGACAATGGACGCGTAGACAATGGAATATCCCAGCTGGCTGTTCGCATAAAGGATCGCCGCTGCTCCGAATGCACCGGCAAGCAGCACGTAGGCGGGACGCAACACGTAAGGTATATCGGGATTGTAGTTGGACAGCCGATTGAGAAACTGATCCTGAGACCCGGCCTCCAAGCGGCGAATGGATGGCAGGTTAGCCGGATGCGACGTTGGCAAAGCAACCGCCAACCGACGATTGATGCGTCTTTCCCGAGCGTCGAGCCACAACGAAACGGCTGCTGCGCACATCGCGAGCGCCAGAACAGTGACGATCACGGACTCCAGCGTCATATTTGCCTCATGGCCTCGGCCCAAGCACCATCCAGCCCGAAATAGACAAGCCGGCTCTTGAACTTCGGGGTTGCAAGGTTGGACTTGTAGCTGCCCGATATCCGCCCGTTCACATCCTCCTCCTGATACTCGAAGGCTGCGATGTCATTGGTGGTGATCACCTCCCCTTCAAGGCCGATCACCTCGCTGATCTGAACGATGCGGCGCTGTCCGTCCCGCATGCGTTCGACCTGCACAATGAGATCCAGCGCAGCGACGATCTGACTTCGAATGGCGCGCGACGGTAGATTGACCTGTCCCATCTGCACCATGTTTTCGATGCGAGTCAGGGCATCCCGGGTACTATTCGCGTGTACCGTGGAGATCGAACCATCATGGCCGGTGTTCATCGCCTGCAGCATGTCGAATGCTTCGGAACTGCGCACCTCGCCGACGACGATCCGGTCGGGACGCATGCGCAGGGCATTCACCAGCAGATCTCGTTGTGTCACCTGCCCTGTGCCTTCGAGGCTGGGAGGCCGGGTCTCCAGGCTGATCACGTGGGGCTGCTGAAGCTGCAGCTCCGCCGCGTCCTCGATCGTGACAATACGTTCGGTGTGATCGATGAACTGACTCATCGCGTTCAGGAGCGTCGTCTTGCCGGATCCGGTGCCGCCGGAGACCAGAACATTGAGCCGCGAGCGGGCGGCGATCTCCAGCAATTGTCCGATGGCCGGGGTCATCGAGCCGTTTTCGATCAATCCGGCGATGTCCAAACGACGGCTTGGAAATTTGCGGATGGAAATGCACGGACTATGGATCGCCAGCGGCGGGAGGATGATGTTGACCCGGCTGCCATCCAGCAGGCGACAATCCACCATCGGACTGGATTCGTCGACGCGCCGACCGACCTGCGCGGCAATCTTCTGAGCGACGGAGGCGATGTGATCATTGTCGCGGAATCGCACCGCCACTCGTTCCAGCCTGCCGCTTCGCTCCACGTAGATATTACTTGGACCGTTCACCATGATATCGTTGATCGATTGGTCCAGCAGTAGCGGACGGAGCGGCCCGTAACCCGTCATGTCGTCGGCAATTTCGTCCGCGAGCTGCAGCTGCTCGCGGCCCGACAGCTCGAGCCGTTCCTGGTTGGCAATGTGATGGATGATCTCTTCAATCTGCCGCCGGAGAACCTCCCGCGAGACGGTTGCGGCCACCGCGGGTTCGATCTGCTCAATCACCCGTTCACGCAGCGAAGGCGGAATGATGGGTTGGTGGATCGCTGGTTCGTCGCGCCTTGGCGCAGGTGAAGGCAAGTTCGGTGCGGCTGCAGTCACGCTGGGCGACGGCAAAGGCAAGCCTATCGCAGATGCAGGGAGGCCTGCCGCCAAGGCGGATACGTGAGCTGGTGCGTCGTCTTCGCGCCTACCAAACTTCTTCATCGCAGATGTGCTGTGAGCACCCTCCTCCACCAGCTACCTCGCTCGGCAGCGACACCGCTGATCTCCCGTACGATCGGCGCCAGGTGACGCCGCAATTTTCTGACGTGCTTCAGAGCTGGAATTCCGAGATTGAGCGCCTCGGTCATGCCCTTGCCGAGATCGGGAACGACGATGTCGGGCTCTGCACCCAACGCCTTGACAACCGCCGCCCTCGGAAGGCCCCCGGGACGACCGGCCCGGTTGAGCAAGGTAAAGACCCGGTCCTTGCCCGCGATGTTGATCACTGCGGTGCGTAGCGCATGGGCATTGCGAAGTCCGGTCACCTCGGATTCGAGCAGCACCATCACATGACGGGAAAGCGCAATCACGGGATAGATCGACGGCGGAAACGGGACGGGTACATCGACCACGATGTAGTTGAACCGTTGACGCAGCAGACCAAGCACGTGTCGTACGCCAGCCTCCGTAATTTCAAGCTGCGCATCGAGGTCCTCGTCGGCCGAGACCAGGCAAACCCTTTCGTTGACTTCGATTGCCGCGCGCTCGAGGAAGAGTGTGTCCGCCCGCATCGGATTTTCCAGAGCGATACGCAGCCCTGGCCCGGGACGAACACCCAGCATCACGGCGGCCTCGCCGCCCTGCAGATGAAGATCAAGCAGCGCCACCTTGGCCTTGGTCGTCTCGGCAAGTTGCAGCGCCAGATTGATCGCAATGCTCGTGGCGCCGGCGCCGCCCTGCGCCCCGCAGATCGAGACCACGTGCCCGCCACGATCGATCTGGTTGGCTGCGACGTCGCCGAGAAGCTTGGGGCGCAGCTTGTCCAGCACCAGATCGCGCGTGAGCGGCCGCGGCAGATACTCGGTCAAGCCAAGCTCCAGGAGCTCACGGTAGAACGTGATCTCCCTGTTGTCGCCGATCACGGCTACGCGGACATCGGGTGGACAGACGCCGGCCAGCCTTTCCAGTTCAGTAAAGGGATCATCGACGCCACTGATGTCTACCACCAGCGCGAACAGATCCGTGTCGGTTTCGAGCATCCGTATGGCATTGCGGATCGTGCCGCGTCTGATCGAGAGATTGGCGCCTTCGAGCCCCTTGCGCAACGCCGCAGCGCTGAGCTCATCGTTTACGAAACCGACGATGCGGTTACGCGTAACGATTGACGTCGTTTCTTCAGGCGGAGTGGCTATGGCGATGCTCATCAACGTTTCTCCGACAACCTGTTATCGTAACCCGCCGCCGTCGCAGTCGGGCGCACGGCTTCCGATGCACCGTCGCAGCTGACGAGAGCGTCTTCCTCTTGCTTCCTGACCGTGTATTGCTTGACCTCACCGCCTGAATGAACGAACACTGCCGTTCTCTGTGCGGAAATTGCATACTGGCGGGCAAGTTCAGGCGACACGTCACAGCTCGACATCGCGCCGGTGTCTGCCTTGTCCCACTGATCGACTGCTGCGCGTACGGCGAACGAGAGCGTCCCGAGTTGCTTTGCGACGGTGACTTTCTTGACCTGCACCTGCGTAAGCTCCAGTGACACGGTCTGCGTTTGCTTACCGGCCATCCCGCTGATGGGTCGCGCGCCCTGCACGATCTCCTGATCAATCGCGATGACTCGAACGTTACGCAGAACGGTTTCGCTGAGGGCGCGGCGCGCGGTATCGACTTTCTCGAAGACCTGGGTCAACACGACGTCCACGTGATCGCCTGGCCTGATGAGACCCGAGACACCGGCCTCCTCGTCAACCTTGATGCTGATGGCACGGCTGTCTGGCGCCAGGACACTGGCGAGGAAACCCCGATCCCGCGGACGCAGGATATCCTGCAACGTAACGGGACTGCCCGCTTCGACGAAGTTGCGGATGAGTGAACCGGCAAGTCCGGCCTTGGACTCGGGGGTTTCAAGGATAGCCCCTTGGGGAACGCGCTCCGGCGGCACCGAGCGGACGGCGAAATCCTCTTCGCGGGCCAACGTCCCCCTCGGCAATGGCCGTGCCGCGACGAAGTATCCGGCGGTCGCCGGCGCCGCCGGCGCGAGGGGCGCCTCCGTCACCTGTACCGGGACCGGAGGCTGCGCCTTCGGCAGGTTCATGCTATAGGCGATCAGTCCGAACGCTGTGGTTGCAAGCAAAAGCACCACGATGATCGACAGACGCAGCGCGGATGACATTTCACGATCCTTTGCTCAAAATGGTCCAGATACCGCCGCAGGCGATAGCGGCTCCGTAAGGCAGCGGGGCGTGTCGCAAATGGCGCCACCGCTCGATCGCGTAGATCCGGCGCGCGAGCGACGATCCGGCGGGTGCCAGTCTGGGATATGGCAGGTGACGCATCATCAGATGCACCAAGGCAAGAACGCCGCCGGCCAGCACGGTGACGGTCAGCAACTGCATCACGCCGCTCGGCGGGAGACCAACCGCCAGGGCAACCAGCAGCTTGACATCGCCGCCACCAATTCCTCCGCGCGCGTACAGGACAAAAAGCAGCAGAAAGAGGATCCCGGCTGTGATCAGCGACACAGCGACTTGAATCGGGCTGGGCAATTGACCGGCGATCCCGAGGAGCGCCAGCGCAAGACAAAATTCGTTTCGGATCAAGCGCGTCGCAACGTCCATCGTTGCGACATAGAGCAACAACAGGATTTCCAGGATCGAGGCTGTGGGAGCAATCCAACTCATGAAATGCACGTTTCAAAAAAGGTGGAAGGCAAACTGGCGGGAGCACTTCTGCAGGAGGGGGGCAGCTTGGATTGCCCCCCTCTGGCGCCAAAATGGCGGTATCAACCAGCGATCGCGGTCGTGAAAGCGGTGGTGATTGCGGTGATCCCGGTCGTCAGCGCCGCCCCGATCTGCCCACCGGCTCCGCCACCGAACACGGCACCCACCGCGCCGACGATACAAACCGCGACGATGATGTACTCGAATGACACCACGCCATCCTGGTCCGTTCGCAGACGCTTCAACGCTTCCTTGGTCTCGATGAAATGATGCAACATAGGAAGAATCCCTTCTTTCAAGATGAATTTGCAGACACCTCGGCAACTTCCAGCGGCTGCGGATTTATGTCCGGCCCCGCCAGCGATAAACTATCCATTAAATGTTTATTATCGTCAACATTTAATATATAATGTATTTTGAATTAACCCTACTGGAACGAGCCCGTGAAAATCAAAAATGGAGATCACAATCAGCGAAAACGTCGTGATAAAAAGACGTTAGCTGACTGCCATAAGCGAATCCCGGCTGAGCTACGGCTGGGTCGACGGGAAATCACCGGAATTATACGGATAAATCAGGCGGTATAATTTATTTATCGGAGATACAGGAATTATGTTGTGGCATTGAACCGTGGTGCCGCGTCGACCGATTAATCCACGCACATATAATCGAGCGGATGCTGCGACCAGGCCGGCGCGCATGGAGCAGATTTCGCGAAGTGCGGAGGCGCGACGGTGGTACATCTGTCCATGCGAACCAAGTACCGACTTCGCAGTCAGCGCCTTTAGCCACCTCCTCGCAGCGCCTCAGACGAGATACTCGTGGTAGCTGATAAGCGTTCCCATGTTCTTGTCTGCCTCAGTCTGGAAGCTCGCGGGATCGTACTGGCCGAACAGGCTGATATTGGCGGTATGAACTCCGTCAGTCACCGAAAGGATTCCTCCAGTGCCGGCCTGATTTGCGACATAACTAGCGGTCGTGCCGTCCCCGAACGCGACGTCGAGGAGATCCAGGTGGTCATCTCCGTCAAACCCGGACACGACTCCGCTGAAGTCGAAGGAGTCATGGAGCACGATTGTCCCGGTCGCTGCGGCATCGAGCGCGACATGCGCAGATGAAGCCGCTCCGAACTCGACCGTAGCCACGCCATCCATCAGCGCGGTGCCGCTGCCGCTTACACTGCCATTGAGAGTGATGTTGGCTCCATGCGCCCACAGCAGCCCTGAATTATCCACGTTGCTGTCGATGACCAGTCCGCCGCTGCCGCTGGCCGCAATCGTTCCGGAATTGACGACGGTGTTGCTACCGGTGTCAATCTCGAGCGCGTTGGTGCCCGTCGCGTTGATTGTACCTTGGTTGACAAGGATCAATGTCCCCCCGCCAAGCTGTCCGGCTCCCGAAATGGTATTGTCGATGTTGGTCAGCGTGACGTCGGAAACAGTTCCACTGACCGTGTTCTCGCTATTGTCGGACAACAGCACCTGACCGCCACCTTCGAGCAAAATTCCGTGCCCGACGAGTTGGAGGTCGGTCTCGGCGCCCGTCGAGTTCAACGAGATCGTGCCCGTATTGTGGATGTTACCGGATAACGGCAGCAATGCGCCGTTGCCGATCGTCATTGTGCCTGAATTGTCGACCACGGGCTTGAAGTCGAATACGAAGTCGTCCGCTGCGAGCGAGCCGGCATCGACGCCATCCAGAGTGATCGTTTGACCGTCGGCCAGCGCAATGACGGCGTTGCCGTCGTTGTCGGCAGACAGATGCGCCTGGACGTCCGCGAAGGTCTTGAAGCCGGCGTAGCCAATCAGGTCGATCTGATCATGCGCAATCTCGAAATTATAGATGACGTCGTGGCCGATCGGCTGTGAGAATACAAGCAGATCGCTGCCACTTGACGCTGTGAGATAGTCGTCGCCGGAAATGGCGATGATGGCGGAGCCCGCTGCAAAAGCTTCAACATTGTCGGCGAATGTCTCGATTACAGCCGAGCCATCCGGCTGCATCCAGGTCACGGTCACGTCGAGATGCAATGCTCCGGCGAAATCGACTGGCGATGTCACCATTAGCGAGCTGACGTCAGTCGTCTCGATCGTCCAGTTGCCATCGGGGAGCAGCATCCCACCATTTAATGTCCAGCCTGCGGGCACGCTGCCGACAGTGACGGTGGCGATTTGACCCTGATGAGCGGGCGAGTCCGTCAGACCGAGATTGATGGGCTCGCCCGACACCCCCGCAGGAGCAAGGGCCGTTCCAAACGCAAAATCCGCCGCGCTGAAAGTACCGGTTATGCTCGCCAGAGTGGTCAGGTTGTCCAAATCGGCGACGAGTGTCGCGCCGCCTGCGACGCTCGGATTGGCATCGTAGTAAATTTGCGCGTGGCCCACCGTCGAATTGTGGAATACAAATAGGGCTCCTGTGGTGATGTTGGAGTAGCTGTTGATCGTTGATTGAACTGTCGCCGTCGTCACGGATGCGTCTGTTTTGATGCCGACCTCCGTGTTGGCGAGATTTAGCGCAGCGTTGTTGCCCGTTCTGACATTTTCAACGGTCGTATCGACATCACCAATGACGAACCGTCCGGCGGTTACCGTAAATTCCAGCTTATCCCCTGAGGTGTTGAAGTCGGTGACGTGGTCACCCGCGTCGGTGACAGCGAGATAGGCGAATGTATCGTTCCCGCCACCACCAGTCAGCGCATCTGCGCCACCACCACCCACGATCCTGTCCGCGCCAGTGCCTGCGCCACCGTTGATCGTGTCGTTACCAGAACCGCCCTTGAGGGTATCATCGCCGCCGTTTCCTGAGCTGCCCATGATGACAAACGATCCAGACGTGACTGCGCTAGCATCTACGACCAGGTCGCCGTTCCCCGTAATGCCGGATCCGTCAATCGTGAGCGTTCCTCCATTTTGGAATGTCGAAAGGAATGTCAGGGTGTCAGTGTGATTTCCGCTGTTGCTGTCACTTAAACTGATCGTTTCGAAGTTTGTCAGGCCAATGCTTCCTGCACCATCGCCGAAGGTGAATGGCCCCAGACCGCCACCACTGACGGCGAGAGTGTCCGTACCGCTTCCCCCAGTCAGCATGTCACCGTTGTTTAGCGTTAGGGGAGATTGGGTACCGGTCACAGTATTGGTGCCCGATGCATAGAAGACCGTATCGGTGCCGGTCGTGAGAGCGAAGGGACTGGGGCTCGTGACCGAAATGGTCACCGTATCCACATCGGTCAATGCGCCACCCGCTCCGCTGTGGCCATTGTCGCTTGTCGTCATGGTCAGAGTGCTGGTTCCGGCAAAATTCGATGTCGGAACGTAGTTGACCGTCGAGGCCAGGGTAGAATTGATGGCGCTGACTGTTCCGGTCAGCGTCACCGTCGACGTTCCGCTGCCGCTGATCCCTGCGGTACCTCCTGAAACGGTCAAGGTGCCGTTGGTTACCGACAACGTGATCGTTTCGCTGGCGCCGTCCGAGTCGGCGTCGAAGATGCCAAGTCCCGTGATCGCCTTTGTCGTGTTGACGTTCGTCGTCTGTGCTCCCGGAACCGTATTCACCGGCGCGTCGTTGACCGGAATGACCGTGACTGTCGCGTTCACGATGTTGCTGGCGTGGCTGGCCGTCTGGCCGTCGTCAACCTGATAGCTGATGGTGCGGGTCGCGCCCGACGGATTGTCACCCGAGTTCAAATACGTCACCGAGCGCAGGGCCGCCTGGTAGTTCGCCACGCTCGACGAACCCGTCAGGGTCAGCACCCCAGTGCTGGCGTTATAGCTGCCGGTGATGCCGTTCTGATTGGTAAAACCGAGCACATCCTGGCCGGAGGCGAAGTTTCCTGTGATCGCGACCGTCGCGCCGGTCAGATTCGTGCTGTCAACGTCCGACAGGATCAGCGCCGTGTCGATCGCGGTCGCGGCCTGACCCTCGGCATAGGACAGTGAACCGCCATTGGCGTTCAGCACCGGCGCATCATTGCTGCCGGTGACGGTCACCGTCACGATGCCGCTCGCGGTGCCGTCCTGGCTGGTGACCGTGAACTGGTCCTGCACCTGCTGGCCCGCAGTGAGCTCGTCATGCGCGCCGCTGCCGGCGTAGCTCCAGGCGCCGTTGGCATCGATCGTGAAGTCGCCATAGGTCCCGTGCGCGTTCGATTGCGCCACGACGTGGGCTTCGCCGCTGTCGGGATCCACAATCGTCAATAGGCCGCTGGTGTTCAGCGCCGCCGCGGTATCGCCCTCGCTGACGGACTTCGAGTCCGATGAGACTGTGGCCACGTCGTTGCTGCCGGTGATGGTCACCGTCACGATGCCGGTGGCGGCGCCGTCCTGGCTGGTGACCGTGAACTGATCCTGCACCTGCTGGCCGGCGGTGAGCTCGTCATGCGCGCCATTGCTGGTGTAGCTCCAGGCGCCGTTGGCATCGATGCTGAAGTCGCCGTAGGTCCCGTGGACGTTTGATTGCGCCACGACATGGGCTTCGCCGCTGTCGGGATCGGTGATGGTGAGCTGGCCTGAGGCGTTGAGTGCGGCGGCCGTGTCGCCTTCGGTGACAGACTTCGAATCCGAAGAGACCGTGGCCGCATCGTTGCCGCCGGTGATGGTCACCGTGACGATGCCGCTCGCGGTGCCATCCTGGCTGGTCACCGTGAACTGGTCCTGCACCTGCTGCCCGGCGGTGAGCTCATTGTGGGCGCCGTTGCCGGTATAGCTCCAGGCGCCATTGGCATCGATCGTGAAGTCGCCGTAGGTCCCGTGGACATTCGATTGCGCGACGACATGGGCTTCACCGCTGTCGGGATCCACAATCGTCAGCTGGCCGCCGGCATTGAGCGCCGCCGCGGTGTCGCCCTCGGTGACGG
>NZ_AJQF01000326.1:0-12283 GCF_000261705.1 Bradyrhizobium genomosp. III
CCGAACAGGTGTCAGCCATGTCCCCGGACTAAACAACAAGCCCGGGCATGACGAGCGCGGGTGTGGTCGCGAGCTACTTCATAACTCCAATCTCGCGGAAGTACTTTGCGACTCCCGGATGAATTAGCTCCGGCCTCGGCGCTGCGGCAACCGTGTTCGACGCCGTGGTCTCGCAGGCCTGCGCGAGCTTCTTGCAGAAATTCGTCTCGACGCCGTGCAGCGTCTTCGCCAGGCGATAGGCAATTTCGTCGGGCAGATCCTCGCGCGTCAGCACAAAGCTCCAGGACCCGAGCGAGGCGATCGGCGCGGACTGGTTCGGATAGCTATTGGCCGGCACCAGCAACGGCTTCAGGAAGGAATGCTTGGCGCGGATGCGCGTCATCTCTTCAACATCAGGCGCGATGAAGCGCGCGCCTGACGCGCTCGATGCGACCGCGGCAAAGCCGGGCCAGCCGATGCCGGCGCCCCAGAGCGCGGCGACGCGGCCGTCCTCGACCATCGCGGGACCGTCGCCGGCGCGATCGAGATAGATGGCCTTGAAGTCCTCATCCTGCCTCAGCCCGAGGCCATCCAGCACATAGCGCGCCAGGATCGGCAGGCCCGAGCCCTTGGCGCCGAACGCCACGGGCTGACCGACGAGATCGCGGATCGTCTTGTAGGGACTGTCCGCGCGCACCACGAACATGCCGGGGTTGGAATAGATCGCCGTGAGTATCTTCAGCCGAACCGGCGCACGCCCGATGCCGGCAAAGGCCTCATAGGCCGGCTCGCCTGCGACCAGCGCGAGATCGAGCTCGCCCTTCTCCAGCAGCGGAATGTTCTCGTTGCTGCCCTTGGTGTTGCGCGGGGCGATGGAGATTTGCGGATCGGCCGCGTTCATCACTTCGGCAAAGGCGTTGCCATAGAGTGGGAAGCCGCCGCCGGGCGTCGCGGTGCCCAAGCTGATCGTCGTGGTCGGAATGGCCGTGCCTCCGGTTTGAGCAGCAGCGGGGCTGGCGAGCAGCACTGCAGCAAGAGCGATCATCGCGAATCTCATGGTCATTCCCGGCGGGCCTGCGTCAACACCGACTTGCGGCGATGTAGGCAGGGAGCGGATTTTGTGAAAGCATATCGCCCAACGACAATAGAACAATGGGAGGCGTCATGTTGCGAATTTTGCGGTGCGGTTTTTTTGGGCTCGCAGTCCTCACAGGTCTTTTCAGCGCCACGCCTCCCTCCTCCGCCGCCTATCCCGACCGCCCCGTGCACTGGCTGATTGGATTTGCCGCCGGTGGCCCGGTCGACATCGTGGCGCGGATCATGGCGCAGTGGCTGTCGGACCGTCTCGGCCAGCAATTCATCGTCGAGAACCGCACGGGCTCCGGCGGCAACATCGCTGCCGCCGCCGCGATCAACTCGCCGGCCGACGGCTACACGTTGCTGTTCGTCGCGCCCAACAACGCGATCTCGACCTCGCTCTACAAGAAGCTGCCGTTCGACTTCATCCGCGACACCGTGCCGGTGGCCAGCATCATGCAGCTCACCAACATGCTGGTCGTCTCCAACGCGTTCCCCGCGAAGACGGTTCAGGAGTTCGTCGACTACTGCAAGGCCAATCCCGGCAAGATCTCCTTTGCCTCGTCCGGCAACGGCACCTCGGTGCACATGTCGGCCGAGCTGTTCAAGGTGCTGACCAAGTGCGACATGGTGCACGTGCCCTATCGCGGCTCCGCCATCGCCTTCCCCGACATCATCTCCAACAAGGTGCAGCTGATCTTCGACAATCTGCCTTCGGCCATGGAGCAGGTGAAGGGCGGCAATGTCCGCGCGCTGGGCGTGACCTCGCCGCAGCGCTGGCCGAGCGTGCCCGACGTACCCGCGATCGCCGAGACCGTGCCGGGCTTCGAATCGGTCGGCTTCTACGGCATCTCCGCGCCGAAGGGCACCCCAAGCGAGGTGATCGAGACCCTCAACAAGGCCGTCGGCGAAGCGCTGAAAGACCCGAAGCTGGTGGCGCGCCTCACTGAAGTCGGCGGCATCCCCAAGCCGATGACGCCGGCCGAGTTCGGCAAGCTGGTCAATGATGAGACGGAGAAGTGGCGCAAGGTGGTGGAGTTCGCCGGGGTCTCGGTGGACTAGCGGCAGCTCAGCGGCGAGCCGGCAGGACATCGGAGGGGACCCCGGAGGCCCCCTCCATCAAATATCGCAAAACAACCCCATGCACAGTAGACGAGTCTAATAATTTCAATGGGTTACGGGGGACAAAAAGCGGCCCGCCGCGGGGCGTTTGCTCCGTCGGGCAAAACAGGGGATATACAGACATCGTCATCAAATTCGGTTATCCGAAACTGCGCGCCCGGCGTTCTCGCGAGCCAGAGCCAGCATTGCACCCCCGCCCCCATCCCTGTAAACGAACCGCGCACCGTTGCCGGCCGCGCGTTCCCGCGAGCCGTCTCGCGGCGGGGCCTGTAGCTCAATGGTTAGAGCCGGCCGCTCATAACGGTCTGGTTGCAGGTTCGAGTCCTGCCGGGCCCACCACGCTTCGCCCTGCGGGCTACGCGCGGCACAGCCACGCAACGACCGAAGGGCGAACGGTCCGGCGTAGCTGGAGCAAAGCGGACGCGAAGACGGACTTCGGCCGCGAGCTTCGGCCCGGCAAGCCAGCGCCACACATCAAGAGCGAAGCGAGTGAAGGCTGCCGCGCCGCCGGCTGATCAGAGATAGCCCTACTCGGCAGCCATTGCTGTTCGCAACTCCGGTTTGTCCGTCGCGCTCACAGGGATCTCATCCGCAGTCGGCTTGATGCGGAACCACGCGGCATACAGCGCAGGAAGGAAGAGCAGGATCAACACCGTGCCGACTGCCGTGCCGCCGATCAAGGTATAGGCCATCGATCCCCAGAAGACGGAGTGTGTGAGGGGGATGAACGCGAGTACGGCCGCAAGTGCGGTCAGGATCACGGGCCTCGTGCGTTGCACCGTGGCTTCGATGACGGCGTGGTAGTCGTCGAGGCCCGCCGCGCGGTTCTCCTTGATCTGTTCGGTCAGGATCAGGGTATTGCGCATCAGTATCCCGGCCAGTCCGATCAGTCCCAGAATCGCGTTGAATCCGAAGGGCTGGTTGAAGATCAGCAACGCAGGCACGACGCCGACGAGACCAAGCGGTGCTGTCAGCATGACGAGGGCCATCATCGAGAATGATCTGACCTGAAGCATGATGACGATCAGCGTTGCGGCGATCATGGCGGGAAAGACGGTCGCGAGCGCGTCATTGGCCTTCGTGGCCTCCTCGATCGAGCCGCCGGTCTCGATGCGATAGCCGGCCGGAAGCGATGCGATCAGCGGCTGGAGGGCTTTCACGATGTCCTTGGAGACCTCGGGAGGCTGCGTCGCCTCATTGATGTCCGAACGAATCGTGACGACCGGCGTGCGATCGCGGCGCTTCAGGATCGGCTCTTCGAGCTGGACTTCCGAATGGCCGATCTGGTCGAGCGGAATCAGACGGCCGTCTCGGCTCGTCAGTGAGAAGTCGGCCAACCGTGTCGGATCCAGCCGCTCACCGCCGGCGCTGCGCGCCACGATCGGGACATTGCGAATGTCCTCGCGGACCTGCGTGACGGCGATGCCAGTGAGGAGGAACTGGAGCTGCCGCCCGACTTCCGCCGGCGAGAGGCCGATGAGGTTCAGCCGATCCTGATCTGGAATGAAGCGGAGCACGGGTGTGCGATTGCCCCAATCCCGATTGGCTTGTCGCACGTCGGGAACGCCCCGCATGACCTCGACGGCTTTTTCAGAGAGCGCGTACAATTTCGCGGGATCGGGGCCCATCACCCGAAACTCCACCGGGAACGGCGTGTAGGGTCCGAAGACGAGCTGGGTGACGCGCACACGCGCTTCCCGGGCAAGGCCGTGTGATACCGCCTCCCGGAGCCGCTGCTTCAAAGCCTCGCGCGCCTCGGCGTCTGGCGTCAGCACGACGATCTTGGCAAAGGCCGGATCGGGGAGCTCCGGCGCCATCGCGAAGAAGAAGCGGGGCGCGCCCTGACCGACATAGCTGGTCACGATCTTCGCCTCGGGTTGATCATGCAGCCAGCGTTCGAGCTTCTCGACGGCGGCGGTCGTCGTCTCGATGCTGGTGCCTTCCGGCAGGCGAACCTCCACGAGAACCTCGGGGCGATCCGACGTCGGGAAAAACTGCTGCTTGACCGCGCCCATGCCGAGGCCGGACAGCGCGAAAGCGATCACGACGAGGCTGCAGGTCAGGAACTTGTGGCGCACGGCCGAGGTGATGACCCGCCGCAAGCGCCGGTAGTTCGGCGTGTCGTAGATCGCGTGGTGGCCGCCCTCGATAGGCTTGATCGCGGGCAGCATCTTGACACCAAGGTAAGGCGTGAAGATCACCGCGACGATCCAGGAGACGATGAGAGCGAACCCGACGACCCAGAAGATGTTGCCGGCATATTCGCCGGCGGTCGAGCGCGCGAACCCCACCGGCAGGAACCCCGCGATCGTCACGAGTGTGCCCGAGAGCATCGGCGCCGCAGTGTGGCTCCATGCGTAGGCCGCCGCACTGAGGCGGTCCATCCCCTCTTCCATTTTCACCACCATCACCTCGATGGCGATGATGGCATCGTCCACGAGCAGGCCAAGCGCGAGGATGAGAGCACCGAGCGTGATGCGATCGAAGAATCGGCCCGTTTCCAGCATGATGAGAAACACGACGGCCAGCGTCAGAGGGACTGCGGCGGCCACGACGATTCCCACGCGCCAGCCGAGGCTGAGCAGGCTGACCAGCAGCACCACAGCGAGCGCCATTGCGAATTTGATCATGAACTCGTCGACCGCGGAGGTGATGTTCACGGCCTGATCGGTCACCTTGTCGAGCGTCATCCCGAGCGGCAGTGTCCGCGCCAGGGCTGCGGACCTCTCTTCCAACGCCTTGCCGAGCGCCAGACCGTTCCAGCCCTCCTGCATCACTGCCGCGAGCATGATCGTGGGCTCGCCCTGGTGCCGGATGATGTAGGTGGGAGGATCCTCGTAGCCGCGACGAACCTCGGCGATGTCGGACAGCTTCAAGGTTCGTCCCGCAGCGACGATCGGCGTGTCGGCGATCGCCTGCACGCTGTCGTAACCGCCGTCGACCCGGATGAAGACCTGTGGCCCGCTCGTGTCGATCGAACCTGCCGGGGTCACCGTATTCTGCCGCTGCAAGGCGGCAACGATATCCTGTGCCGACACGCCGAGCGTTGCCAGCTTGGGATAGGAAAACTCCACGAAGATCTGCTCGGGACGTTCGCCGAAGATATTGATCTTCTTGACGCCGGGCACATGCAGCAGGTCCTGGCGGATCACCTCCGCCTTCCTGGCGAGCTCACGCATCGGCATGCCCTTCGCCTTGAGGGCGTAGAGCGCGAAGCTCACGTCCGAATATTCATCGTTGACGAAGGGGCCGAGCACGCCGGCCGGCAGCTTGCGGGCTTCATCTCCGAGCTTCTTGCGAGCCTGATAAAACTCTTCCTGGACGCTCGATGGCGGCGTGCTGTCCTTCAGCGTCACCGTCATGTACGCATAACCCGGCCGCGTCGTCGTCTCCACCCGGTCGTACCAGGTCAGCTCCTGAATCCGCTTCTCCAGGGGTTCGGCGACCTGGTCCTGCATCTCGCGTGCCGTCGCACCCGGCCACACCGTCGTGACCGTCAGGGTCTTGATGGTGAAGGACGGGTCCTCGGCCCGCCCGAGCATGAAGAAGGCGTAGGCGCCTGCTGCCGCCAGCAGAATGATAAAGAACAGGGTGACGGCCCGCTCGCGAACGGCGACCGCGGAGAGATTGAAGCTCATCATTTGCTCCCGCCGTCGGAGGCGGTCCTGACGCGAGCGCCCTCGTGCAGGAGGTGAGCGCCGAGCGAAACAATGGGATCAGCTGAGCTTGATCCAGAGATAATGGCCGCTTCGCTGGTCACGCGCAGAAGCTTGATGGGGCGAAAGTGTACGGTCGAGCTGCCGCTGTCGAACACCCAGACGCCCGTTGTCCTGCCGTCATCGAGCACGGCGCCCAGCGGCACCTGGACTTCCGGCTGACTGTCCTGGCTTGCGAGCCGAATGGTGACTGTCGCGCCGAGCGGTGCTGCCGCCGCCTCGCCGCCGAGCACGTAGCGGGCCTCGTAAGTCCGGGTCTGCGCGTCGGCAGAGTTCGACAATTGGCGCAGATGCGCCGCGTAGCGGCGTCCATCGCTTCCATACAGGCTGGCCTCGGCGAACGAGCCGATCGCCGGCCGGATCGTTTCGGGAAGCGCCACCACGGCTTCGCGAGGCCCGGACTGCGCAAGCCGAACGACCGCCTGGCCGGCCGAGACCACTTGGCCGGGCTCGCCGAGCGTTTGGGTGACCGTGCCGTCCGCGTCTGCCACCAGGATGGAATAGGTCGCCTGGTTCTCGGCGACCCCTGCCTCGGCTTCGGCCGCGGCGAGCTGCGCCTTGGCTGTATCCGAGGCGGCCTTCGCCTGCTCGTAGCGCTGCTTGGACGTCCATCCGTCGTTGACCAGGTTGGCATATCGCCGCTCATCGGCATCCGTCTGCACGACTACCGCGCGAGCCGCGGCCACGGCGTTACGCTTCGCCGCAAGCGCAAGGCGGAGGTCGGTCTCGTCGATCCGCATGAGAGGCTGCCCGGCTTTGACCTGCTCGCCGACATTCACCAGCCGCTCGACGATCTTGCCGGCGACGCGAAAGCCGAGATTGCTCTCCACCCGCGCGCCGATGGTGCCTGTGAACCCGCGCTCGGAGCCGTTCACCCGCGCGGCCTTCACCAAGCTGACCATCGGCGGCTCCTGCCTCGGGTCGCTCACGGCAGAGGCCTTTGGGGTGAAAATGCCGAGACTGACGAATGTGGCCACCCCCGCCGGGATCATAATACCGGCCAAAACGGCAGTTCCCCTTTTCATGACAGTCTCCTGTGCGATTTAGATTTCGTTCGAACTCTATATCGAATTAGAGGTCGACCACAATCTAAATTTGGCGACCTGACGGGAACGTGATCTCAGGAAATCACCGGTCCAGCTGCAACTGCCCACTTGATAGATGTCATTCGACATCTATATTGGACATAGATTTCGACTGAAATCCAAATGGAGGAGCACGATGCGCGTCAGTCGCGTTCAAGCCGCGGAGAACCGCCAAACCGTGATCAATGTGGCAAGTCGCCTCTTCAGGGATCGCGGCTTTGACGGCATTGGCCTCAAGGATCTGATGGAGGGGGCCGGGCTCACCCAGGGCGCCTTCTACAAGCAGTTCGCGTCCAAGGAGGACTTGGCGGTCGAGGCATCCAAGCGCGCGTTGGAGAGCGCTTCCGGCCGATGGTCGGACGCGGCCGCGCGCAATCCTGACGATCCGCTCAGCGCAGTGATCGGATTCTATCTCAGTGCAGATCATCGCGAAGAGAGAATGGACGGCTGTCCGATCGTGGCCCTCGGCGCGGACGCCGCCCGGCAGGGTCCCGACGTCAAGGCCGAGTTCGAAGCGGGCATCAAGGCCCATCTCGACGTGCTCGGCCGCTTCATCGCCAAGGACGGCGACCAGGGGTCCAGAGACAAGGCCATGGCCATTCTCGCGACGATGGTCGGCGCCGTGACGCTGGCGCGCGCGGTCAACGACACCGACCTCGCACGAGCCCTTCTGGATGCCGCAGCCGCGCTGGTCCGTGAAGCCGCCGCCGCTTGAACGACCGCCCCCTCGAAACTTGGAGAGATCGGATGCTTGACGTGAGCGAAGCCGGGCCGAGTTTGCTCAAATTATCGGAGAGGCTCAGTGTGCGTTTTCACAAGACCGGCAGCGGGCCTCCGCTACTCCTCGTCCATACGATCCGGACGCAGCTCGAGTATTTCCGCAGCCTCGCGCCTCTCCTCGCCCGGTCGCACACGGTGTACGCCATCGATCTGCCCGGCCACGGACACTCACCGATCGATCCGGGCGCGAGCTTCAACGAGCCCTATTTCAGGCAGGCGGTCATCCGCTTCATTGAGGCGCTAGACCTCTCGGATATAACGCTCGTCGGCGAGTCGATCGGGGGCGCATTGGTCCTCACGGTGGCGGCCTCCCTCCCACACCGTGTAAAGCGGGTCTATGCAATCAACCCCTACGACTACGAAACTCGCTATGGGGACGGAATTCGACGGGGCAATTGGCTCGCGAACTTCATTATCGGAAGTCTGCAGATCCCGGTGCTCGGGGCGATCAACGCGTCGCTCGAAAACAAGATCGTTCTCGGCAAGATCATGGGTGGTGGATACCACGACCCGCGCAAGCTGCCGGCCGATCTGCTCGCCGAGTTCGACAAGGTGGCCCACCGCCCGGGATACAAGCGGGCCGCACGCAAGGTGTTGGCGGGCTGGCGATCCTGGAGCACGGCCCGCGACTACTATCGGCAGATCTCGGCGCCGGTGACGCTCATCTATGGCGACAGCGATTGGTCTCGGCCCGACGAGCGCGAGCGCACACGGTCTCTCATTCCCAACTCGCAGGTGGTGACGCTCAGGAATACCGGCCACTTCTCGGCTGTCGAGAATCCGTCGGAGCTGGCTCGGGCGATATTGGCCGCGGAATGAGTGCATGATCAAGCAGAGCACGCTCCTCCAACAGAAGGAGGCGAAGTGCGGCCAATATGCTATCCTCCCCGCTAGGCCACCAACGGAGACAACCCATGCCAACCAGCGTCAAGCAAATGCTCGAAGCCGCCAACGCGGCGGTGCCCAAGATTACGTCGGAACAGGCCACTGAGATGATCAAGAGCGGCAACACGCTGGTCGTCGACGTTCGCGATGCGCCGGAGGTGGCGGCCAGTGGCAAGATCGCAGGGGCCGTGAATGTCTCGCGGGGGATGCTGGAGTTTCGCGCGGATCCGGAGTTGCCTTCCCACGACAAGGCGTTCGACAAGAGCAAGAGCGTCATTCTCTACTGCGCGTCCGGCGGCCGGTCGGCGCTGGCCGGCAAGTTGCTGAAGGATTTGGGCTACGAGAAGGTCTACAACCTCGGCGGCTTCAAGGACTGGACGGGCGCCGTCGAGAAATAGGACGCGCGGGCCGGTCTGCAGGGGCTCGTTGCCGCCGAACGCCATCGCCGGCGGCTCGGCGCGCGATCCTCCTATTCGATCGACGTCATCTGCCGCCGGCGCAGCTCGGACGGGCTGTGGCCGAACTTCCTGCGAAACACCGTGCTGAAGTGCGACGAGCTGCTGAAGCCGAGGCGATAGGCGATCTCGGTCACCGACAGCGCGCGCAGCTCCGGGCGCATCAGCGCGTCGTAGCAACGCTGCAGGCGGCGGTTCAGGACCCATTCGGACACCGACATCTCGGTCGAACGAAACAGGTAATGCAGATGCCGGAGCGAGACGCCGTTGTTCCTGGCAATCTTCTCCAGCGACAGATCCGGATCGGTCAGATGCTCCTCGATCCAGCCCTTGACCGAGCGCAGGCGCGCGTTCCGCGCCGTCGCGTCTTCCGAGAACTCGTCCTTGTCGCCCATGTCCAGCGCGAGCGCCAGCACGTCCATCAACTCATGACCAAGCCGGGTTCGCGCCGTCTCCTCCAGGCTCGAGGCCTCCGATGCCAGCAGCGCGCAGAATTCGGCGGCGATCCGGCCCAGACCCCGCCCCGTCGCAATTGTCGCCGCCGACGGCATCTTTCCTTCGGCGAAGCGCGATGAAAATTCCTTGCGCGGAATCTCCAGATACAATGACCGGAATTGGTTCGAGCATTCGAGATCGTAGGCGTCGGAGGCCGAGAAGATCGCGCCGATGCCCGGGCTGGTCACCAGGGTCTGGCCGGCCTGGAGCACGTCCATGCTGCCCTGTTGCAGAAACTGGACGTAGTAACAATCCTTGTCGAGCTTTGCGATGTGCCGGTCGCGCCGCGATATCCGCTGCTCCGACAGGAAGACGTCGCTCATCGTGACCGAGCCAAATTGCGCCTCGCGGATAAAGCCCTGGTAGTCGGCCGGCTTTACCGCGTTCACGTCGACATGAACATAGTGGTCGCAGATCGCATCTTGCCAAGCTGCGAAGCGCTTGGCGGGGTCTAGCTCCTCGGTCGTAAACACGAGATCCATGGTGGCCCGTTGCAGCGAGGTCTGGCTGTGCAGCGCACAAAAGCTGCCGGCCGATCTTAGGTTCCTGTCAGCTTCGCGCAAGACTCTTTGCGCGCCAACGCAAAAGGTTTGCGCGTTCAAGCAAGCCGCCTTGAGGCTCCTCGCTTATCAAGCGCAAAACAAATCTTGGGACGGGGGGAGGCAAGCGCGCGCCGAGACGGCGATCCCGCGCGCGCGATGCCGATCCCAGGGATGGCAAGCGATGAAGCGCGTTCGGATCAGCCAACAGGAGATCGTGTTTGCGGTCTTCGCTGCACTTTTCCTGACCTTCTCGGTCTTCCTCAGCGGCTTTCTCTCCGCCGACAACATGCTGACATTGCTGCAGAACGTGGCGGTGCTCGGCATCCTTGGCCTCGCCATGGCAATCGTCGTGATCGGCCGCGGCATCGACCTGTCGCTGATCGCCGCACTCGCGGTCCCCGGCGGCCTCGTGCTGCAGATGGTGCAGAATGGGCATTCGCTGCCGGCCTCGCTGCTCGCCGCCGGCCTGCTGTCGATCGCGATCGGGCTCGTCAACGGCTGGCTCATCGCCTATGCGGAAGTGCCGCCCTTGTTCGCGACGCTGGCGACCGGCCTGTTCGTCGCCGGTCTCGGCCAGGCCGCCCTCTTCCAGCTCGACGTCGTGCAATGGAGCGAGGGCATGGCCGGGTTCGAGCGGCTCGGCCAGGGCAGCATCCTCGGCATCCCCACCTCGATCGTCATGTTCGCGATCGCCTGCGTCGTGGTTTTCATCCTGCTGCGCAAGACACGCTGGGGCGCCTACATCTACGCGATCGGCGACAACCCGTTCGCCGCGCGCGTGACCGGCATCCCGTCGCGGCCCATCATCGTGCTGCAATACGTCCTTGCGGCGCTGATCGGCTGCTTTGCCGGCCTCGTGCTGGCGGCGTCCGTCAACTCCATGCCGACCCGGATCTTCAATTCGACGCTGATCTACGACGTCATCCTCGTCGTCGTGCTCGGCGGCATCGGCCTGTCGGGCGGGCGCGGCGGGGTCGTCAACGTCATCATCGGCACGCTCCTGATCGGGACGATGCTGAACGGAATGACGATCCTCAACATCCCCTATGCGGGCCAGAACCTCATCAAGGGCCTCGTGCTTCTGGTCGCGGTGATCACGGACACGCTGCTCAATCCACGAAACGAAGAAACGGCCCAACAGGGCGACATCTGATCTGCCTGAAAAAAACGCGTATCCAACAAGGAGGAAGACAATGGCCTGCGTTCATAAATTCGCGCTTGGAAGCATCGCCGCATTGGCGCTTTCAGCCGGCGCCGCTCCGGCCCTTGCCCAGCAGGGCCTCGACGAGCCGTTCCAGAAGCCTTTCCGCGAAGCGCTCGCCGGCAAGACCGTCGCCTACGTGCCGGTGGCAATGAACTTCGACCTGACCGAAGGCTGGTACGCCGGCCTCAAGAAGGAGCTCGAGCCGTTCGGCGTCAAGTTCGTGATTCGCGATCCCAACTGGAATACGAACGCCGGCGCGCAAGCCGTCACCTCGCTGATCTCGGAGAAGCCGGCGGTGATGGTGATCCACAATCCCGACGTCCAGACCTACGCCAAGCTGCTGCAGCGCGCCGAGAACGAAGGCATCTACGTCATCCAGATCAACATGGGCTCGGCCTATCGCAGCTCGGCCTTCGTCGGTGCCAACTGGATCGAGATCGGCGAGCGCCAGACCGAGGGCGTGGTGAAGGCCTGCCAGGGCAAATCGAACAAGATCGCCATCATCCAGGGCGCGCTCTCGGCGGCGGCCAGCGCCTACACGCTCAAGGGCGTCGAGAACATCCTCGCCAAGCATCCCGAGATCAAGGTCGTCTCCAGCCAGGCCGCCGATTGGGATGCAGCCAAGGCGAAGGCAATCACCCAGACGGTGCTGAAGCAGAACCCTGACCTCTGCGGCATCGTCGGCTTCTGGGACGGCATGGACATCGGCACCGCCGCGGCGATCAAGGAAGCTGGCCTGACCGGCAAGGTGTTCCTGGCGACCTCAGGCGGCGGCGAGCGCAAGGGCGCATGCGAGCTCGTCAAGAACGGCTCGTTTGATCTCAACATGAGCTACGACGTCCCGACGCAGGCCGCGCAGATGGCCGGCACGATCAAATGGCTGTTGTCGTCGGGCGCCAAGCCGGGTTCGGTCAAGGGCTCCGAATACACGACGCTGATCCCG
>NZ_AJQF01000327.1:0-8110 GCF_000261705.1 Bradyrhizobium genomosp. III
ACCCAGACGGCGTGCTGGAATCTCTCCGATCTCAAGAAGTGATCGCACACTAAAGCTGCGCGTTCCGTCGCTCCGGGTGCGGAACGCGCAACCTTGCTCATGGAATCAGCGGAAGGCAGATGCGCGAGACACTGACGAGGCTCCGATATCGCTACTGGCCGGACCATCTCCTCGGCGAGATCCTGTCCAAACGCTGGACCGAAACCGCCATCCCGGTGATCCTGCTGCTGATCGTCGGCTTCGCGCTCAGCCGCTCGCTCGAGCATTTCCTGTCCCCATCGAGCCTCGCCGACACGGCGCGGCAGGCGGGCGAAATCGGCTTCATCGGTCTCGGCATGGCGCTGGTCGTCATCGTCGGCGGCATTGATCTCTCGGTCGGCTCGATCTTCGCCCTGACGGATTTCTGCGCGCTCTATCTGCTCGACGTGCTCAACTGGCCTGTCCCCGCCGTGGTGGTCGTCACCATGATCGTCGGCGGGCTGCTCGGCGCCGTCAACGGCGTGCTGATCGGCTATCTCAGGCTGCGCGCCTTCATCACCACGCTGATCACGCTGATCATCTATCGCTCGGCCTACGATCTGCTGATCCAGCGCTATTCCAACGCCATCGCGTCGGCCTTCCCGGACATTCCGTCCTGGGATTTCATCGGCGGCGGCAGCGTTTTCGGCATTCCCAGCGTCGCGCTGGTCTACATCGTCATCGCGATCTTCGGCCACGTCTTCCTGACGCGGCTGCGGCCGGGCTGGCACATCACCGCGATCGGCGGCTCGCGGCGCTCGGCCTACAATTCCGGCATTCCGGTCCGCCGCACAATCGCGCTCTGCTACGTCGCGAGCGGCGTGCTGACCAGCATCGGCGCGCTGTTCTTCGCGGCCCGGCTCGGCACGGTCGGCGGCGATATCGGCGTCGGCCTCGAGGTGATCGTGCTGACGGCAACCGTGCTCGGCGGCATCACGCTCGGCGGCGGCAAGGGGTCGGTCGTCAAATCGATGGTCGGCGTGCTCGTCGTCCTGCTCGTCACCAACGGCCTGACCGCCATGAATGCGCGCGGCGGCGTCAACCGCATGGCGCTGGCAACGATCCTGCTGGCGGCGGCGATGGTCGACATCCGTTGGCAGAAGAATCGCACCCGCATCATCAGCAAGGTCTATGTCGCCCCGACCTATCACGCGCTGCCGCCACCGCCGCCGACCGAGATCGGCAGCGGTGGGCCGTTCGAGCAGAACGACAAGCTGCGTGACGTCTCGCTGATCGGGCTCGGCCGGATCGAGGCGCCCGAGGACGTCATTCTCGACCGCAACGACGTGCTCTACGCGGGATCGCGGCACGGCGACATCATCCGCTTCTTTCCGCCCGATTACGAGCGGATGGAGGTGTTCGCGCATATCGGCGGCCAACCGCTCGGCATGGCGTTCGACAAAGAGGACAACCTCTATGTCTGCATCGGCGGCATGGGCCTCTATCGCATCAAGCCGGACGGCACCGTGGAGAAAGCCACCGACGAGACCAACCGCAGCATCTACTCCGTGAACGACGACAGCCGTCTCCGGCTTGCCGACGATCTCGACATCACAGACGACGGGTTGATCTTCTTCTCCGAAGCCACCGTCCGCTACGAGATGGACGAATGGCCGGTCGACGGGCTGGAAGCGCGCGGCAACGGCCGCATCATCTGCTACGACACCAAGACCGGCACCACCCACACCGCGCTGCGCGGGCTCAAATTCCCGAACGGCGTCGCAGACGCCAGCGACGGGCAATCCATCCTGTTCGCGGAGACGTTCGGCTGCTCGATCAAGCGCTACTGGTTCGCAGGTCCCAAGAAGGGCAACGTCGAGACCGTCATGGACAATCTGCCGGGCTATCCCGACAACATCAACCTTGCCTCGGACGGCAATTACTGGCTGGCGCTGGTCGGCATGCGCAGTCCGTCACTGGATCTCGCCTGGAAGATGCCGAGCTTCCGCCGGCGCATGGCCAAGCGCGTGCCGGTCGACGAATGGCTGTTTCCGAACATCAACACCGGCTGCGTCGTCAAGTTCAACGAGCAGGGCAAGATCCTGGAATCGTTCTGGGACCTCAAGGGCCTCAACCACCCCATGATCACCTCGATGCGGGAGCATCGCGGCTATCTCTATCTCGGCGGCATCGCCAACAACCGGATCGGCCGCTTCAAGCTCGACAATGCCGATCCCGACTTCGTTCAGTACGACAAGCGCTGGGGGAAGCCGTCGTGATCGTCGCTATCAGAGAATTCGCCAACCGCTTCCTCGGCCGTGGCGAGGCGGCTATCACCGTGCCGTCGTTCGACGGGGCGTTGAAGCCCAACCAGGCGCTCGAGCAGGCGGAGATCCTGCTCGAATGCGACGCGCCGGAGGATCTCGCCCCGGACGGCACCTCGCTGCTCATCGCCGATGGCGCGCGGCTGACGCGTTTGACCGGAAACTCTACAACGACGGTTCGCAGCTTCGAGCGGCCGATCTCCGCGCTGGCGTCCTTGCCCGGTGGTGGCCTTGCCGTCGCGCTCGGCGGCATGGAGGTCCGGCTCTACGACAACGCCACGGCCGAGACACCCAGGGCCGCCTTTACGCAGGGGCTGCACGCCGTCAATGCGCTGGCGCCCGCGGCCGACGGGAGGTTGATCGCAACCGATGGATCGTCGTTGCACGATGTCGGCGACTGGGCGCGCGATCTGATGGAGCTCGGCAGGACCGGCCGGCTGCTGCGGCTCGATCCGAAGACGGGCGCGATCAGCGAGCTTGCCGGCGGATTGGGCTACGCTTTCGGCGCCATCACAAGCAACGGCGCCGTACTCGTCAGCGAAAGCTGGCGGCATCGCCTGGTCTCGATCGCACCGGACGGAAGCCGCAAGGATCTGCTGCGGCACCTGCCCGTCTACCCATCCCGGCTTTCTCCAGCGAGCGGCGGCGGCTTCTGGCTCACCGCGTTCACCGCGCGCACCCAACTGGTCGAGTTCGTGCTGCGCGAGCCCGCCTATCGCCGCCGCATGATCGCGGAGATCGACCCGGAGTTCTGGGTGGCGCCGCGTCTGCGCTCGGGCCACTCCTTCAAGGAGCCGCTGCAGGGCGCCCACATCAAGACCATGGGCGTGATGAAGCCCTGGGCGCCGCCGCGGTCGTATGGTCTCGTCATCCGGCTCGGAGCCGACGGCTTTCCACGCTACTCGCTCCACAGCCGGGCCGACGGCGTCAACCACGGCATCGTGTCCGCCGTCGAAGTCGGCAACGACCTCGTGATGATTGCCAAGGGCCCCGGGCGCGTCATCAAGCTGCCGCTGGCATCCCTCGGCGAGGAGGCCCGCGCATGAACGACCTCGTCCTGTCGCTGTCGAAGGCGACCAAGCTCTACGCCGGCGTGCCCGCCATCGACGGCGTCGATTTCGAGCTTCGGCGCGGCGAAATCCACGCCCTCGTCGGCGAAAACGGCGCGGGAAAATCGACGCTGACCAAGATCATGGCCGGCGTCGTGACGCTGACGTCCGGCGGCATGATTGTCGACGGCGTCGACGTCACTCCGAGGACTCCGCTGGAGGCGCGCAACCTCGGCATCGCCATGGTGTTCCAGGAGAACAGCCTGGTGCCGACGATGACGGTGGCGCAGAACCTGTTTCTCGGTCAGGAGAAGTTCTACAATCGCCTGCGCGGCATCTACATCGCGGCCCAGCAATTCCTGCAATCGCTCAACTTCGACGTGGCGCCCACCGCGACGGTCGGCGGATTAGGGGCGGCCAAGAAGCAGATGGTCGAGATCGCACGTGCGGTCCTGCACAAGGCCAAGGTGATCATCTTCGACGAGCCGACAGCGACGTTGACGCCGGAGGAGAAGAAGTACTTCTTCGACCTGGTCAAGGACCTGAAGAAGCGCGGGGTCTCCATCATCTTCATCTCGCACGCCCTCGAAGAGGCGCTGCTGCTCGCCGACCGCATCACGGTGCTGCGCGACGGCAGGCATGTCGTGACCGACGACGCCTCCCGCTTCGACCGGGCGCGCATCGTCCAGGCGATGGTGGGGCGGGATCTCTCCAACACGCTCTATGGCGCGCGCAAGGCGACGGTCCGCGCCTCGGGCAAGCGGGTGCTGACGGTGCAGAACCTGAAGATGGCGCCGATGGTGAAGAATAATTCGCTGTCGGTGTTTGCAGGCCAGATCACCGGCGTCTTCGGTCTTGTCGGCGCGGGACGCACCGAGACGTTCAAGATCGTCGCAGGCATCATGAAGCGCGACTTCTTCCACGGCGGCGAGGTGATCCTCGAGGACAAGCCGGTACGCTACCGCGTCCCCGCCCCGGCGGTGCAGGCCGGCATCGCCTACGTGACGGAAGACCGCAAGGTCGAAGGATTTTTCGAGACCGCATCCATTGCGCGCAACATCTATCTCGGCCTGCTCGCCAAGTTTCCCAAGGGACGCGCCTGGCTGTCACGACGCGAAAGCACGGCGACCGGAAAGTCCTGGATCGAACGGCTCAAGGTGCGCGCCATCGGCGACGAGGCCAAGGTCGTCGAATTGTCCGGCGGCAACCAGCAGAAGGTCGTGATCGCCAAATCGCTGATCCAGGATCCGGACCTGATCATATTCGACGAACCGACGCGGGGCGTCGATGTCGGAGCCATCGTCGAGATTCACGAGCTGATCAATTCGCTGGCCGACAAGGGCAAGGCGGTGGTCGTGATCTCCTCCTACCTGCCCGAGATCATGGCGCTGTCGGACCGCATCCTGGTTTGCAGGCAAGGCAAGGTCGTCGAGGAGTTTTCCGCGCTGGAGGCGACCGAGGAATCCATCATGTACGCGGCGATCCATTGACGGTTGCCCTTCCGCCACGTCGCTGCACAATCAACGCGGACGGATCAGGCGGAACGCGACATCGAGGCGGGCTGCGCGCTTCGCTCGCCCAGCAGCTTGCCGGTGGTGCTGTTGACGAAGTGCAGCGACATGCAGGCCGGGCACCTCACGGACACATAGCTGTCCGCCGGCTCGGAACTCTCGGGCCGCTCGTCATCGATCCGATGCTGGACGTTTATGCCGGTGCGCGGGCACCTGAAGAGAATCTGGCGCTGCATGTCGTTATTCATGCGCCCGAACCGCGGCCGGCGAAATTGCGGATGATTCCTTAGGGGCCCTCCCTGTGTTTGAGATGGGTCAATGCAAAGGCCCTGCTCACGCCTATGCTCTGCATGACATCGGCCGCGCTCCTGCTCCGGTGCCGAACGAAGCGGAGCCCGGACTCCTAGGCACTCCGGGCACCGCTTCGCAAGACGTGGACTGACCGACCGCGACCAGGAGCCGGCTCCGGACGAGCGGCTTCGCCGACGGGTTCGATGGAACCAGGGCAAAAGCCGCGGGTTGCAAAAGCCGCGGGTTGAATGCAGCCCTGGACAGAATACGCGATCGGCCTCGGTGCTTCCAAGGAAGCCGGGGTGGATTGACGTCGCCCTTGTCGCCTGACCGGACCGACACGGCCGTACGGTACCCCCGCCGCCGGAAACAGGCCACCATCGGGACCGCCACGATCAGGAGAGCAGCCATGATATCCGCCAACGTCGACGATCTGACCGCAGTGGTACGCTACGCGCTCGAAACCACCCGTGCGACCACGGTCTGCCCTTTCCACGATGAGGTGATCGTTCGCGTCGGCGACGACGCCGCCGAGAGCCACGCCTACGAACGCGCCAAGCGAATCCTCAGGAGCGACGGCACGGCCTTCGAGGCAGACGCTCTCAGGGAAGAGATCGGCCACCAACTCGCCGCCGCCGCGGACGGACGATGCCCCAAATGCGACCGGACCGATCCGAACAGATAGGCCTCAATCCCTTCAATCCTCCACCCGAAACAGCCGCCACCGCTCCGGCACGCCCTTGAGCTGATGCACGCCGTGATCCCTGAAGCGGATCTCCGACTGCGCCATCAGGTCCTTGACCGCGCTCGAGACCAGGACTTCGCCGGCGCGCGCTTTGGCGGCGACGCGCGTGCCGATGTGAAACGCGAGACCGACCATCTCGCCCCCGCTCACACTGTACTCGCCCGCATGCAGCCCGACCCTGATGTCGAGCCCCAGCGTGCGCACGGCCTTTTGAATCGCGGTCGCGCAGCGGACGCCGGAAGCCGGCGCCTTGAATGTCGCCAGCACGCCGTCGCCGGTCGTCACCACTTCCTTGCCACGCGTACTCTTCAGCTCCTTGCGCACGGCCGCGTAATAGTGGCCCATGACCTTGGTCCAACGCGCATCGCCGAGCTTTGCCGCCTTTTCGGTGGAGCGGACGATATCGACGATCAGGATGGTGGCGAGTGCCTGCTTGAGTTCCGCGCTCCGCTCGGCGGATCGGCGCCGGAGCGCGATCGGCCCGGCCAGCGGCTCGTAGCGGTGGCTGCGGCGCCGGGCGATGGCGGCTTTGGCGTAGTCCTGGGCGCGCTGCGTCGTGCCGCAGCGAACTGTCTTCTCCTGCGGCAATCGCGTCCAGTAGACCCTTCGTCCATCACCGGCGCCCTGCACCTCAACGGCACCCCACTTCAGGAACACCGCCGAGCCGACGCGCCGAACGCACCACGCCTTCGACGTGTAGCCGGATACGTTGGACTGGAGGACTCCGATGCGAAGGAATTTGGGCATGAACGTGCGGCCGATTTGAAAGACCGTTTGGGCGTCTTCGAGGCGGAAGCCTATTCGTACAATCCTGCATCGGCAATAGGGGCTTGCCAAGACTGTCGGCGGCACCTGACACCGGGATCGTGCTGACAGTGCCCAAACGCGAGCCGCCCGTCCATTCGTCGGTCGAGAGTTTTCACTCGTCCAAGCAACGATCAGCCTTCAGACGTGTTCTTCCGACATCAGACACGGTGAGGCGCGCCATGAGCAAGGATGACGGACTGAAGCCTGACGACTTCCCGATCGAGGCCGACAAGGACAAGCTCAGGACACGCAAGGGCGAGCCCGTCGCCTCGGCGGAGTCGGAGCAGATTGCGGACCAGATCGCCGAACGTCTGAACGAGCACGCGCACCAGCAAGAGCAGGATCGTTGGTCCGCGTAGGCGTTACGGGGGTGCCACCCCAGGGCCTGGGCCTGCACCGGGTCTCACAGTTCCGGCGAATGGCGGCCCCGGCTCGACCTCCGCGCCCCTGGACGAACCGCAAATAGATGCCGCCGCTGGGAATTCGTCCCGGGTGAGGCAGTCGCCCTACCCGTGATACGCGAACAGCTCGATCGGATCGCTGAAGCCGCGTACCGCGTGCTTGCCGACGTGCTCCAGCTCGAACTTCCCTTCCACCAGCTCCGCAAAGTCGCGTGACAGCAGCACCGTTCGACCGAGCTGTTTGGTAAGGGCTTCGAGGCGGGAGGCCATGTTGACGGCGGGACCGATCACGGTGAAGTCGAGCCGGCTGGTCGAGCCGATATTGCCGTACATGACATCGCCGACATGGACGCCAATACCGTAATTCAACGGCGCGCGGCTGGTCGCATTGTTCCGCTCGTTCAGCGCGGTCATGGCCTGACGAGCCTCGGTCACGGCGTGGAGGAGGTTCGCGCAGGCATCGGGCTCTTGAAGCGGGAAGATGGCAAGCAGGCCGTCGCCGATGAACTTCAGGATCTCGCCGCCGTGCCGCGCGATCGGCTCGGACATCGCGTCGAAATAATCGTTGAGCAGATCGATGACGTCGTCGCGCGGCCAATTGTCGGAGATCTTGGTGAAATCCCTGAGGTCACAGATCATGATCGCGGCGCGCACCGTCGTGCCGCTGCCGCGCCTGGTGGCGCCGGCGAGGATCAGCTGGCCGGCATGGGAGCCGACATAGGTCTCCAGCAGCGTGCGCGCCAGCCGGTTCTTGATGCGGATCTCGCTGACCAGCGCCAGCACCGGCAGGAGCTTCTTGAGCGCGGCGATATGCGAATCCTCGAAGCCGCCCGGACGGTCGGTCGCGAAGGTGATGAGATGCCGCTTGCCGAGCGTGTGGTAGAGCGGCCAGGCCACATAGTCGGTCAGGCCCTTTTCGCGCATCTCTTCGTACAGGGCGTGCTTGCGGCCGAGCGAGGGATCGCGTTCGAGATTCTCGCGCACCTCGCTCGCGCCGTCCTGCATTTCATTGGCGGGGCTGCCG
>NZ_AJQF01000328.1:0-43235 GCF_000261705.1 Bradyrhizobium genomosp. III
CGTCATAATCCACCCGCGCGATCTCCGCCTCGCGCATGCCGTCGGACCACATGAACCGGGCGCCAAGCCATTGCGGATGGTGGATCAGGACATGGAGCGTCGACCGCTTCAGCGGAATGCCCGCCTGCTGCAGACGGATGCACATGTCGGCGAAGATATTGTCGATGAAGCGCTCGTCGCGCGTGCCGTTGGTCAGCCAGTCGACGACACCGTCGACCTGCGTGGCGGGGGCGTGGTTGTCTTGCGCGGTCATATCCTGCCCCTCACGGCGGTCTGCATCAGGGCAGATATCGTGCCCCGGCTCCGCCGCGTCAACCTAGCCAGTTGCATGGATTGTGCGCATCGGGCTGTCGGGGCTGTGCCCCCTTAACCGACGATCCGGATCGACCCCAGCACCACCGGACCCGAAACGAGCGCGAGCCTCGATGTCTCGGTCAATTCGATCCTGAGCGTGCCGTTGCCGGGGATGGCAAGATCCTCTCCATCGAGGCGAATGCGGCAATCGCCGTGCGGCGCGTAAACCAGATGCGTGCCGGCATGCAACGGTCGATCGCCGGCTTCCCTGAGCGCTTCGAGCTCGATCTCCACCGCACCGCGCCGCGCCATCAGGTTAACGACCTCGACCGGCCCGGCCTGAAGCTCCGTCACGATCTCGAGCTCGCCGGTGAACCGCACGGTCGTAAAAGGTTCACGCTCGTCGAATTCCTGGCCGGGGGCCTTGAGCACCAGCCCGCGCCCACTAACCACCATCTGCAAGCGGTCGATGCCCGGCATATGGGAGAAGGGACCGGGCGCCACGATCGGCGTGCTCGCAAAGCGCCAGAGCAGACTGCTCCAATCCTTCACCCCAGCGTCAGCGCGATGTGCGTCCGCGATATCGGTGAAGATGCCGCCGCCGTTCTTCCAGGGCGAGCGGGTGTAGTCTTCAGGTCTGAGCAATGTCGTCTTCATGGGGATCCTCGATGCGATGAGGGTGCAGGGAAGCGCGTTCGTGTGCGTCCAGGAACGGCTCGGCCTCCTTGCGCACCACGTCCAGGTGCGTGAACAGCGCCACGTGGCCGCCGTCGGGGAGCGCCAGCAGCTTTGCCTGCGGGATCGCTCGGCAGACGTTCTCGGCATGCGAGAACGGCACGACATTGTCGGCGCGGCCGTGCACGATGAGCGCGGGTGCCGAGATCGATCCCTCGGGCAACTCCCCCAGCGCGGCAAACTGCGCGATGTCGTTGACGGTACCCGGAAGCCGGGCGTGCAGATGCTCGAACACCGTCGACTGCAAGGCGCGGAACAGCGGCCCTGCCTCCGGATGTCGCAAGGTCCGTTCGCGCATGGCGTCATCGGGAATCGCGCGGCGCGCGGCAGCCTGCGGATTCCGTTCACTTCGCCACTTCAGGATGCGGGGCAATCCGGGAAGACGCGCAAGGTGGCGCATCATGCGCAGGCGCGCGGTGATCTCCGGCGGCGTTTGCAGTTTCCCCGTGCAGGCCGATACCAGCACGAGCGAGCGGCAGCGCGAGGGATGCCGTGCGGCGAATTGCAGTGCGGAGGGACCGCCGGCGGAGACCGCGACGACCGCCACGGTCGAAATCCCGAGCGCATCGAGCAGCGCGCCATAGACGTCAGCCTGTTCGTCGGGCGACGCGCCAAGCTCGAGGCGCGTGCCGAGATAGCCCGGGCGGGACACGGCCACCACCCGCTTGTCCCTGAGCGTCGCGGCGAGGGCGCGCGCCAGCAGCCACGACTGGTCGTGGCCGCCCATGCCGCCATGGATGGCCATGATAGCAGGCCCCTCACCTGCGATTGCGCATTGGACTGTCCCGCGGGAGGTCCGCACCGAGACCGGAGCGGGCCCGGCGAGCGGCAATGCGTCCGGATTTGCGATCATGTCGCGGCTTCCGGTCGTCCGGATGCGCTGGCCTTGAGGTGGCGCAGAAGCGCTGCCGCCTCCGTCGGCGGCCGACGCTCGATCCTGCGATACGCGCGTCCGTCGGCCGTGCGGGAGACCAGGCCGTGATCGCACAGCGCGCGGCGGAGCAAGGCATCATCGGCGAAAGCGTGCTGACGGCTCAACAACGTCTTCACTTGCGCCTCGGCCAGACTGCACCGCGGCGGGAAGCCGGCCCACAACACCCAGAGGCTCAACTGCTGCAGGCTGTGGCGGGCCGGCCAGCGAAGCAGCCTGCCGTGGTCGTCGAAATGGCGCGCGGCGCGCTGCACGCGCTTCAGATCGACCGCATCGACTTGTGGTGCCGGCGTGCCGCGATCGTCCACGGCGGTGCCGACCGCACGCGCGCGGAAATGCTGATAGTTCCTGTGCCCCGTCGCACGTGCAAGAATGTTGAGGAGCTCGACGTGACCGGGCGGCGACGTACGCTCCAGAAGCTGGGCGCGCAGGGATTTCGCGAGCGCGGAAATGTCGCCCGCAACGAATTCAATGGGGGTTCTGGTCATGACCAATCCTCGATGTGCCGTTCCACAGATGGATTGTCGGAGGTCACCGGCTTACGACGCGGCACGAGGTTTGGTGTCGATTCGATTGAGCCTTGCAGGTTTAGCTTCCCTCGCGGGACGGTGACGCCTGGGTGAACTGCAGACCCGGCCGAACCCTTACTATAGACGCCCGGCAAGCTCAAGAGCCCCGCCCACCGGATGGGGCGCGGGTGCACGTGGTGCGCAGCGCAATCCGGACTACGTATCCGCTCTCACATTCCGCTCAGGCCGCTATCGACCGCGAGCGTCTGCGCGGTGACATAGACGCTTTCGTCCGACAGGAAGAACAGCACCGCATAGGCGATCTCCCACGCCGTGGCCTGGCGGCCGAACGGGACGTGGCCCTTGCCGCGATTGGGACGGCCGGCGCCGGCTTCGCGGCCGTTCGGGGTGTCGACGAGGCCGGGATAGACGAGGTTGGCGCGGACGCCACGGCGCGAGCCGAGATGAGCGATGTTGCGCATGAGGCCGCCGAGTGCGGCTTTCGATGAATCATACACCGCCATCTGCGATCCCGCCTTCAGCGCGGCGATCGAGGAGATGAAGACGACCGAGCCGCCATCGTCGAATTTCGGCAGCGCGGCGCGGCAGCACAGCATGGGACCGCGGACGTTGACGTCGTAGATCCTGTTCCACTCCTCGGGGCTGACGTTATCGAGGCCGGTCTTGCCGAAGGTACCGATGTTCAGCACCATGCCGTCAAGGCCGCCCATCGCGCGGTGGGCTTCCTCGATCATGCGCTGGACGTCAGCCTCGGACGTCACGTCGGCCGCGATGGCAAAGGCCTCGCCGCCTTCATCGGTGATGTGCTTGACGGTCTGCTGAGCCGAGGCATGGTTGAGGTCAGCCACTGCAACCTTCGCGCCCTCCCGCGCGCATAAAATGCTCATGGCGCGGCCGTTGCCGATCGGATCGGTGGCGGCATCGAACACGCGCTGGCCGCCGCCGACGATCAGGATGCGGTGGCCCTTTAGCCGTCCCCTGCCCGGCGCCTCACCGAGCGATTCCGCGCTCGGCGGACGAACATAGCGCTCCGGCTTGCTGTCGGTTTCAGTCATCGCGACCGCCTACTTCTTGCCGCCGTCATAGACCGTCATGCCGGCTGCGGGATCGAGATCGGTTTCGGTCGCCTCGGTCAGGCGCGCCATCATCATGTAGAAGCCGAGCGCGACGATGGATTCCACGATCTCCTGGTCGCTGAAATGCTTGCGGGCAGCAGCAAAGGTCGCCTCGGGCACGCGGACGTTCTTGACGACCTCGCGCCCGAAGTTCAGCAGCGCGCGTTCGGCCTCGTTCAAGGCAGCCGCGCCGTAGTCGGAGCGCTCGACCGCGTCGACCTGCGCTTGCGTGCAGCCGACGCCGAGCGCGATCGGAACATGCTGACGCCATTCATAGGCGCCGCCCTCTAACTGGGCAGCTTGAAGGATCAGGAGCTCGCGGTTGACCGCGCTGAGCTTCTGCTTGTGCAGGATCGAATTGCCGAGCCGCATCGCCGGGATCATGTTGGCCTCGGCATGGGCCATCATGCGAAAGATATTGAGTTTGACCGGCATGCGGTCGAACGAGGCGCGGATATCGCCGCTCGTGGTCTCCGGATCAATCAGGGGCAGCCTTGCCACGCGTTTCTCCCTTAGGCTTTCGTTTCTTGTCGGTGTCCTCGCCTGCCCCGATCAGCGACAGGAAGAAGGCGAGATAGCGGTCGATCGCCTCGATCACCTTCTGCCGCGGCGAGGGCGCGGCGCCCATCACGTAGTGCTCGAGGCGGATGTAGATCAGGCCGGCCGCGAACAGCCGCGCGGTCTCGCGCGGGTCCGGCGTCTTGACCAGGCCGGCGAGCGCAAAGCCGCGGAAATAATCCGTCATCATGCTCTGCTCGCGAGCATAGAAATGATCGGCGAACTTGGCGCGGATGCCGGGCACACGGTTACGCTCGGCGGTGATGACCTTCTGAAACTGGTGCTCGCGCGGATCGGACCATTGCTCGACGAGGTCGAGCGCAAACTGGCGGCAGAACGCGGCGGGCTGGCGCGCGAGCTGCCTGTAGCGCGGCTCCTCCAGCCGGCTCGCCGAGCTTGCCGGACCGTGCTCGCTGACGATCGCCTCGAGGATCGCCGCCTTGCCGGAGAAATGATTGTAGAGGCTGCTCTCGCGGATGCCGACGCGGCGCGCGAGCTCCCGCATCGAGGCGCCGCCATAGCCGCTCTGCGCGAACAGGTCGAGCGCTTCGGTGAGGATGCGCTCACGGGTCGTGGGCGCAGCCGCTTCCGCCGCGCTGGAGGTGTGGAGAGCCATGCAACTTGACTAACGAACGATCGTTCGCTAGTCAACCGTACGAACGATCGTTCGTCTCGCCCACTCTGGCGGCAACGGTCGCGGCCCGCAAGCCTGCTTCGGGCGCTGTTCTCGCGTTTCAACTCCGCTCGATCGAGAGGCGGAGAGCAATTTTTGGGAGACGACCCATGGCGCGCTTCGCCCGCCCTCGCCTCACTGCGGCCTGCATCCTGTTGCCGCTGCTCGCGGCCAGTATCGCCTCAGCCCAAACCGCAAAATACGATCCCGGCGCCGACGACAAGACCATCAAGATCGGCACCACCGCGCCGCTGAGCGGCCCGGTCTCGGCCTTCGCGCAGATTGCGAAGTCGGCCGAAGCCTATTTCCGGAAAGTGAACGACGACGGCGGCGTCAACGGACGTCGCATCCAGATGATCATCGCTGACGATGCCTATAGCCCGCCCAAGACGGTGGAGCAGACCCGGCGCCTGGTCGAGAGCGAGGAGGTGCTGCTGATCTTCGGCGGCGTCGGCACGCCGACCAACAGCGCGGTGCACAAATATCTCAACGACCGCAAGGTGCCGCAGCTCTTTTTGGGCTCGGGCGCGGCGAAGTGGGACGATCCCAAGAATTTCCCGTGGACCGTCGGCTGGCAGCCGACCTATCGCGACGAAGCGATCGCCTATGCAAAATACATCAAGGCGAGCCGCGCCAATGCGAAGATCGGCGTGCTCTACCAGAACGACGATCTCGGCAAGGATTACCTGAAGGCGCTGGAGGAAGGCCTCGGCAGCGGCGAAGCGATCGTCGCGCGCGCGGCCTATGAGACCTCGGCCCCGACCGTCGACACCCAGATTTTGCAGTTGAAGACCGCGGGTGCCGATGTCGTGCTGGTCGCGGCGACGCCGAAGTTCGCGGCTCAGGCGATCCGCAAGATCGGCGAGATCGGCTGGAAGCCGACGACCATCATCTCCAACGTTTCGGCCTCGATCAGCGGCGTGCTGGAGCCGGCCGGCAAGGACAGTTCCACCGGTGTCATCTCCAGCCAATATCTGAAGGACGCAACCGATCCCGCCAACAAGGATGACCCCGGCTACAAGGAATGGCTGGCGTTCATGGACAAGTACATGCCTGATACCAACAAGAGCGACTGGCTCAACGTCTACGGCTACACCATCGCGCAGACGCTGGTGACGGTGCTGAAGGCCTCCGGCAACGACCTCACCCGTGCCAATGTGATGAAGCAGGCGACCACGATGAAGGACGTGAAGCTGCCGATGCTGATCAACGGCACCGCGGTGAGCAACTCGCCCGAGCGCTTTACGCCGATGACGAGCCTCCAGCTGATCCGTTTCGACGGCACGCGCTGGGTGCCGTTCGGCGATCTCCTGAAGAACTGACCGATGCGGCAGGTGACGATCGGCAGCATGCGGGTCGATCTCGTCAGCGAGATCCCCGCGCTTGCCTTCGACAAGAGCTGGCTGTTCGCCAACGTCACCGACGAGGTGATCGCGGAAAACCGGAGCTGGCTCGATCACCGCTACATCGAGCCGGAGACCGGCCGCTTCATCCTCAGCCACCACTCCTATCTCGTGCGCACGCCGCGCTGGACCGCCATCGTCGACACCTGCTGCGGCAACCACAAGAGGCGGCCGCGCGTGCCGGCGTGGAACAACCTCGACCAGCCTTATCTCGAGAACTTGCAGGCGCTGGGCGTTACGCCCGAACAGGTCGACTTCGTGATGTGCACGCATCTGCATGTCGATCATGTCGGCTGGAACACGCGGCTGATCGACGGTCGTTGGGTGCCGACCTTCCCCAATGCGCGCTATCTGATGGGCCGCGCCGAATATCGCCACTTCGAGGCCGCGCACAATGCGGCGCCGAGGAGCCCGGTGAACCACGGCTCGTTCGAGGATTCCGTGCTGCCGGTGGTGGCGGCCGGCCTTGCCGAATTCGTCGAGACTGATCATCGCCTGTTTAGCGACCGCGACGCTGCCTTGCGCTTTGCGCCGGCACCTGGGCACACCGCCGGCAACATGCAGATCCACCTCACCGGCCGCCACGATCACGCGGTGATGTCGGGCGACGTCATTCATCATCCGATCCAGTGCGCTGCGCCGTGGCTATCGAACGCTGCCGACGTCGATCCGGCCGCGGCGCTCGCAACGCGCATGGCGCTGCTGGAAGAGCTCGCGGATACCCCGAGCTATCTCCTCACCGGCCATTTTCCGGCCCCGACCGCGGGACACGTGGTTCGGCACGGCGACGCCTACAGATTTCGTTTCGGGGATTAGGGGGAAACCATCATGAAGCTGCGGACCGTCACGCTCTCATTGTTCGCATTGTGGTTCACGGCCCTGCCGGCACGGGCAGAGGATCCGGCCGCCTACCCCAGCCACAAGATCAGGATGCTGCTGCCCTACGCGGCCGGCGGCGGCGGTGACGTGGTCGGCCGGCTGCTCGCCGACAGGATGGGCAAGACGCTGGGGCAGAGCATCTATATCGAGAACCACACCGGTGCGGCCGGCACGCTCGGCACGCAGATGGTCGCGACATCGCCAAACGACGGCTACACCATCACCGTCGGCGGCATGACCACGCATGTGCTGGCCCCCGCGATCTATCCAAAACTGCCCTACGATCCGATCAAGGATTTCACGACCATCGGCCGCGTCGGTACCTCCTCGATCATGCTGGTTGCAACCAAGAATTTTGCCGCCCACGACATCAAGGGCCTGGTCGCTCTGGCCAGGAAGGGCGAGCCGATCCAGTACGGCAGTTGGGGCGTCGGCTCGACCGGCCAATTCTGCGCGGAGATCCTGATGCAGCAGACCGGTATCAAGATGGACCACGTGCCGTTCAACGGCATCGCAAAACTCGCCGGCGACCTGCTCGGGGGACACATTTCGCTGGCCACACTCGACGTGGCCACCGCAACGCCGTTGGTGAAAGACGGTTCGATCAAGGCGCTGGCCGCCTGCGGCGAGCGCTCGCCGAGCCTGCCCGATGTCGCCAGCTACGGGGAGCAGGGCGTGCCGTTCGATCGTAGCCTGTCCTGGGCGATGTATGCGCCGGCGGGCCTCGCTCCGCCGATCGCACAGAAGCTCTCGGGGGCCCTGAAGGACGCGCTCGATGACGAGGTGGTGAAGCAGAAGCTGCTGGCACTCGGCATCACCCCGCAATTCGTCCCCGGCGACGAGCAGCGCGATCTCAACGCGCGCGACATCGCGGCCTGGAAGCAGGTTGCCAAGGACGCCGGCATTGAGGTCAAGTGAGCAGGAACGTGGCGGGCAGCTCGCGTGCACCATCCTTCGAGACGCCCGCCGGCGGCGGGCCGTCAGGATGAGGTCCCGTCGTGAATAGGCAGAGAACAGGAGCGCGGGCATGAGCCGCATCTTCGGCGCGGTGCGCCAGAACGGATATGTGGTGCGGGACATCCAGGCCGCGATGAAGCACTGGATCGAAGTGATGGGTGTCGGCCCCTGGTACTACATGGACCGCGTCAAGACCGACTGGTTTCGTCACCGCGGCGAGGACTCCGCCGTGGAGATGAGCATCGCGCTGGCAAATTCCGGCGACCTCCAGATCGAGCTGATCCAGCAGCGCAACGACGCGCCCTCGCTGTACAAGGAGTTTCTCGATGCCGGGCACGAAGGCCTCCAGCACATGTCCTACTGGAGCCACGACTACCAGGCCCTCTACGACAAGGCGATCGGGCTCGGCTACAGGATCGGCCATGAGGGCCAGATCGGCGGCGACAAGGGGCGCTTTGCCTATTTCGACACGCAGGACCATCCGGGCACGGTGATCGAGATCTCGGACATCAGCGGCACCAAGGGGCCGTTCTTCGAGAAGGTCCGGCAGGCCGCGATGAGCTGGGACGGCACGCGGCCGATCCGCGAGGTCGGTGGGGCAAAATCATAGCCGGCGAGGCCGGTGCATCACTTGCACGCCTGTGTGGTAGGGTCCGCTGATTGTAACCGCGTTGGCCGGAGGTCCGCTCGACGGGGATATCATCAGGGGCGAAAGATGAGCCGAGACCAGGTCTTTGGGTTGCTCCGCAATCTCAAATGGTTCGTCGTCCTCAGCCTGGTCTTTTCTGCGATCCTGTCGCTGCCGGCGCAGATCGTCGAGCTTTATCGCATCAGCTACGCCGACCTGAAGTTCCTGAACCTCGTCCTGCTGTGGCTGACGCTCCTTCTCGTCGGCAGCCTGATATGGTTCGGCTCCGCCATGGTGGTTCTGGAGAGCCGGGCCCGGCTCTCCGGCAAACCGACGAGGATGTTCAACTGGACTGCCAGATTCGCACCGATCGTGCTGGGAGCGCTCCCGCTGATCGCAGGTGCGGCCGGGCATTTCGGCGCAATTCCGCTGCGGCTCGGCGAAGCCGACGCCAAGCTGAACGAGATCTACAACGCCCCCGGAAGCGCCTTCGACAAGTTCGACGCCTCGCTCGCCATCTCGGTCGGGCAGTCGCTGCACCGAAGCGGCTACGCAGTCCTGTTTCTCACACTTCTTGCGGCCTGCCTCTGGTACGCTGTGGGAAAGGGGCACGCGGCCGACCCATCCTACGTTCAGCGCTTTCGCAGCCGATCGTTCCTGCTCGGCACGATTGGGCTTATCCTTGCCACCACCGCGATCTTCGCCGTCGGGCCGACGGGGTTTGCCGGCGCGCTCGGGCCCTTCGTCGTCCTCGCGCTCTTCGCCGTTTGCATCACCGCGTTTTGTACCTATGCGAGCCTCATTACCGTCCGTTCGCGCATGCCGTGGTTGCCGCTGTTTCTCGGCCTGGCGGTCGTCCTGTCCTGGATCGACTGCAACGACAACCACGGGATCCGGACACTGGACGGTCCGGCACCGGCGTCGGGCCTTGATTCGGCGACATCCGAATTCACACGATGGCTCTCACTCCGCCCCGACCGCGATCAGTTCAGCAAGGACTATCCCGTCTATGTCGTCGCCGCCCGCGGCGGCGGCATTTACGCCGCCTATCAGAGCGCGATCTTCCTGGCCCGGCTGCAGGATCTTTGTCCGGCCTTTCGCCATCACCTGTTCGCAATCAGCGGCGTATCCGGCGGGAGCATCGGCGCTTCGGTGTTCTCGTCGGCGCTTGCGACCGTTGCGCAGAAGGAGGCCGGCGAGACGGCATGCCCCAAGATCGCCAGCTATCTCGAACGGCAGTCTCCGCTGGACGCGGCGATCGAAACGCCGGGACCGAACGAGCGGTACGTTCGACAGGCGCTTTCTGCCGACCTGCTCTCGCCGCTCATCGCCTCGACGCTGTTCGGCGACTTTCTCCAGCGCTTCATCTTCCGTCCGGTCGGACCGCTCGACCGGGCCCGCGCGCTCGAATATTCGCTCGAAAGCGCGACGAGATCCGGCGCGACGGCCGGGCCGCTGGAGCAGCCGTTCATGGCGCACTGGCTGGCGGATGGCAGCAGGCCGGCGCTGCTGCTCAACGCAACCGATGCGGCGAGCGGACGGCGCGTGGTATTTTCACCGTTCACGTTCGGGAGGGAGGCGAACGGAGACAATGTCGATTCGCTGTCGTTCTTCCAATCCCTCAAGCCGCCGGACGGCGGGCCACCCAACTCCGGTCCCATCAACGTTCCCCTGAGCACCGCCGCGTTCGTCAGCGCGCGATTTCCATGGGTCTCGCCCGCAGCCAGCGTGACGGCAAAGGACCCTTCGTCGCCCGGCATCGACAAGATGCGGCTGGTCGACGGCGGCTATTTCGAGAATTCCGGTGTCGATACGGCCATGGATCTGATCGACTCGCTGCGGGGAACCATCGCGGAGATCAACAAGTCCGCCGATGATGCGCCTGATGGTGCAGCGAAGCCGAGCCCCCGTGTCTCGATCAAACTGATCGTGCTCGGAGGCGGCAGCTATCCCGAGCGCACCTCGTTCAGTTTCGGGGAGATGCTCGAACCGATCAAGGCGCTGCTGAACACACGCGACTCCCGGGCCTACATCGCGATCAACCGCGCCGCCCGGGCGCTGTCCGCGCAGTCCTTCGCCATCGACGTCCATGGGACGCAGGAGACCAGCATCGTCAGGAATCTGCGTCTCGCATCGCTGAGCAACCCGTACTACCCGCTCCCGCTCGGATGGACCATGTCGGACAAGACCCGCGAGATCATCGAAAAGCAGAGCGGCCGTTTTTGGGATTGTGAAGCCGGGCGAGACTTCACCCAGAGCGATCGCAGCGGCGCGACAGCGGATTGCATTCAGGTCCTGCTCGCGCACGAGCTGGATGAGACGGTCGACTTGGCCGCCCACGAGATCGCCATCGAGAACCACTATCGAGAGCTCGGCGATGCTCGTCAGGATGTTCCGTCGCGGCTCGACATCAGGGCGATCAGCCGATGCTACGCCGACGGATCGGGACTTCCGGTGAAGTCGTTCCAGGTCCATGCGCTGCAGGCGCTGCTCAGGGAATGGGACCACCATCCAGAGCTGACTGACCTGCGGCAGCTCGCCTATGTTCTCGCCACCGCGGCCTACGAAACCTGGGATTTCAGGATGTTGTCCGAAAATCTCGTCTACAGGAACGCGACAAGGCTGACGTCCGTATTTCGTATCCCCCAGGACGAAGCGCCACGGTTCGTCAACAATCCCGAGGGTCTGGCAAACAGGATTTACAGCGGCAAGATGGGAAACACGGAGCCGGCCGACGGCTGGCGCTATCGCGGCCGAGGCATGATCCAGTTGACCGGCCGCGGCAACTATCAAAAATATGCGGCACTGATTGGCGAACCGCTCGAAGAGGAGCCGGACCTGCTGTTCAATGCCAGCGTTGCCTCCCGCGTGACCTTTGCGCTCTTTTTCGGTGGTGGCGTCAACAAGCTGACATCTTATTTCAACGACGCGCAGGACGACTGGGAAGGCGCGCGCGCCGTGGTCGTGGGACGAGCATCGACCCAAACGCTCCGCCAACAGGCAAAACCCATCCTTACGACAGGCAAGCGATTGCTTGCCTGCCTCAGAGCTGCGCAGCCGCAGGAGACGCCGGCCAAGCTCAAATAGAGTTTGTCTTGCGGCCCCGGCCGGCTATTCTCGCAAATGTTGCAGATCCCGGCTTGGGGGCCGTGATGAAATTCTTTTTCTCTTTCTTTTTCAGCGGGCTGACATGGCCTGCGCGCCCGCTCGCGCGTTTGCCGACCAGCGCATGGCGCTGGTGATGGGAAATTCGCATGAACCCGTGTCCGAACCTTCAGCGAGGCAATCATGTCCGACACTGACAAGGTTTTCGCCGGCTCGATTCCGAAAATCTACGACGAGTATCTCGTTCCGATGATCTTCTCTGTCTACGCGGAGGACATCGCAAGACGCATCGCCGCCCGCTCGCCCTCCGTGCTGCTCGAGATCGCCGCGGGCACAGGCGCAGTGACGCGCGCCGTGGCGGCGGCGCTGCCGCGCGGCATCCGTTACGTGGCAACCGATCTCAACGAGCCCATGCTCGCGGTCGCCGCGCAGCGCCAGAAGGACGATGACCGCATCAGCTGGCGCCAGGCGGATGCATCGGCCCTGCCCTTTGGTGATGCCGAGTTCGACGCGGTCTGCTGCCAGTTCGGCGCCATGTTCTTTCCGGACCGCACCAAGGCTTACGCGGAAGTGAAGCGCGTCCTGAAGCCGGACGGCACGTTCGTGTTCAACGTCTGGGATCGGATCGAGGACAATGTGCTGACGCATGAAGCGACGGTCGCGCTCGGCAAACTGTTTCCCGACGACCCGCCGCGCTTCATGGTCCGCACGCCCCACGGCTATCACGACAGAGACGTCATCAGAGCCGACCTCGAACGTGCCGGCTTCCGCGATATCTCGATCGAGACGCGAGCTGAAACAAGCCGCGCGCCATCGCCCGAATATGTCGCGCTCGCCCTTTGCCAGGGCACGCCGCTGCGCGGCGAGATCGAGGCGAGGGATGCCAGCACGCTTCAGGCCGCGACCGACATCGTCGCCGAGGCGATCCGGACGCGTCATGGCGCCGGACCGGTGGAGGGCAAGATTCAGGCTGTGGTGATCGAAGCGCGTCCGTAACTGCAGGTCGTCCGGGCGGCTATTCCGCGCGTCCTACCACCAGCTTCCCTGCATCGGCTGCGTCGACTGATAATATTGGTACTGGCCGCGCTGCCGGCGCGGATTGGCCGGCTGTACGTAGGGGTCACGCTGGTAGAAGAAGCCGAAGCCGTTACCGCCGTTGTCCCAGCCGTCATCGCTGGCGATCATGGCAGGTGCGGTCGGCTTGCGCGTGATGAAGCCGCCTTGCGGCTGGTCGCTTAACACCGCGACGAATTCGGTCCGGTAATTGGTTTCGCTGCTCAGCGGCTCGTCCGAGACGATGATTGAAGAGCGCGGCAATGCGGTCGGCCCGATGCGATCCCACACCTCTTGCGGGATGGTGATGCGGTCGAGCGCATTCCTCGCCTCGTCGCCGTTTTCGATCGTGACCACGCTCCAGCGCAGGCCCGTAGCGGACTTCGCCATCGCCGTGAAGATATGCGTGCCGATCGGCTGCTCGGGATTGCGGATCGTGACGGGGACTTCGATGCTGGTGTCGAACACCTCACCGCCGCCATCAGGTGCTGGCTTATGCGTGTTTCGCCGCACGTAGAGCTTTTGCGTCGAGCGGCTGATGTAGACCGAGACCGGCTCACCGGCGAGCTTTGCGTCGGTCGCTGCCTTCACGGCGTCGGCCTTCCTGGCCGCGGTGGCCTTCGCGGCCTCCTTCGTCGCGGCCACGGCATCGCGCTTCGGCTGCGCGGCGGCCTTGGCGGCGTCGAGCTGCGTCGCCGCGTCGGCGGCCTTGGTCGCCGCCTTCTGCTTCAATTCCTCGGCCTTGGCGCGGGCCTGATCGTTCTTGGCATTCGCGAGCGTCTTGTCGGCGAAGGCGAGCTCGGCGTCAGCGCGGGCCTTCTGCTGTTCCAGCTTGCGCAGAACGGCAGGAAGCGAAGCAGCTTCCTTCGCGGCAGCGGAGGCAGCCTTCTTGGCCTCCTCGGCAGCCCTTGTGGCCTCGTCGGCTTCGACGGAGAGCTTGTCGGCCTGCCTGGGCGCTGCCGCGATCGCTTCCGGCTTCGGTACGAACAGCGAGGGGTGAGAGATATCGGTCGGGACCGTATCGTGCGGCGAGATGATCACCCGCATCCCGATATACGTCTTGTCGAACAGGTTCTCGGCAAAGCCGAAGGGCATGCGCACGCAGCCGTGCGAGGCGGCATAGCCGGGCAGCGGTCCGCCATGCAGCGCGATGCCGTTCCAGGTGATGCGCTGCATGTTCGGCATCCAGGCATCGTCATACATGGTCGAGCGGTGGTCCTTGTCCTTCTCGATGATGGCGAAGACGCCGGCCGGCGTCTCGCGTCCCGTTGTGCCGGTCGACACTGGCGCGCGCAGGATCCAGCCATCGGCATCGTAGAACGTGACCTGCTGGCTCTTGATCGACACGATCGCCATGATGGGATCGCCGGCCTGGCGCTGGGCCACCGCCTCGGCCGGCTGGCGCGCCTGCTTGGCCGCGCTCGCCGGCGCCACCGCCGCCAGGACCGCCATTGCCGCCAATGTCACGATTCCGGGAGGCACCCGACGCCGCATCGCCTTGGTGGGTTGCGCCGTCGTCAGTCGGTTTTTCATGCCATCCTCGGTCGAAATGCCGGCCCGCTCGTGCCGATCATGTATCAGATTGCGGTCATTCAATTAAGAAATCGCAGCCGCCATACGTTCCGTCTGTGGCGATATTCGGCCCGGTCCGGCGACAAATCCCTCATATACGACGGCCTGAGCCGGCGGAAGGTCGGTTGCAGCCGGGATTAGTCCGAACCAGGTGGCAGTCACTGCGGCAGAATGTCCGGCTGTGCCGGCGAGGACACGCCCGTCAGACGCCCAGAGCCTTACGGTTGAAGCCTCGCAGGAAGCGCAGCGACAGCGTCCGGACATTGGCGACGTTGAGCAGCCAGGCCGCTCCGACATAGGCAAGGCCGCCGGCAAGGCTGACGATGACGAGAGCCACGAAGCCGGTGCCGCCCGCTTGCGACCGCGCAGCCAGGATCGCAGCCGCCATCGCCGCAGCGGAGGCCGCAATACCGGCGAGTCGGCCGAGGTCGAACGGGACCGGGTGGGCGCGATGCATCAGGACGACGGCAACGAGGAAGCCGAGCGCCTCGGTCGCAAGCGTCGCCAGCGCCGCGCCGTAAAGGCCGTAGCCGGCGACCAGCGCGAACATCAGGACCACGCTGACCACCAGCGTGAGGAAAGATTGCGCCGCCAGCATGAACGGCCGCTCGGCCAGCTGGAAGCTGATCTGCACGTAGAACTGATTGGCGATACCGAAGAAGCGGGCAAGCACCAGGGTCGGCAGCAGCGCCGACACGCCGGCGCGGAAGTCGACGCCGACGAGCGTGCCGGCGACCTGATCCGCTGCCAGCGCGAGCCAGATCGCAACGGGCGTGACGACGACGAGCAGCAGCTCGAGACTTTCAGTCAGCCGCTCCCGCGTCGTCTCCTTGCTGTTCTCGGACAATGACCGGAACACCAGCGGCACGGTGGCCGCGGCGACGCTGGAGGCGATCATGACCATGAACTGGCGCGGCAGGTCGGCGGCAACGCCAAAGATGCCCGCGGCATCCTTGCCGAGCAGATAGGCGACAATCAGCCGGTCGCAGGCCGAATAAACTGCGACGGAAAGCCCGGCGAGCGTCAGCGGCAGGCCGTAGCGCGCGAGCTGCATGAACTGGCTGCGCTGGAAGCGGGCGATCCTGGTGCGGTCGCCGACGAGGTTCAGGATGATGCCGGTGAGCGACCCCAGGCCGAACGCGGCCAGCAGGCCCAATCCACCCCAGCCGAGCCAGATGCCGAGGAGGCCGAAGCCGACGCTCGACACGCTGCGCACGATCGAAATCGCGGCAAACCGGTAGGGTCGCAACTTGGCGCGTTCGAACTCCTGGCCGACATCGACCGCATTGGCCATGATCGCGACGAACATGCTGGCGAGCAGCAGCTCGACACTGAGGTCGCTGCGGAACAGGAAGACCAGCGGGGTCGTGGCGCAAAGCACCGCGACCGTGAGCCCGAAAGCCACCATCGCCGTGCCGCGAAAATCCACCTCCGCCGACATCGCCTGATAACGTGACACCGACAGCTTGATCCAGGCGAAGAAGATCGCACCCAGAATGCCGGCGAGGCTGATGCCGACGACATAGACGCCGTACTCCGCCGGCGTCAGCAGCCGCGTATAGGCCGTGACCGCGAAGAAGCCCACTGCCGCAGGCAGGATGTAGGCGACGAGATAAATCGAGAAATGGCGGTTCAGCATGCGAGCATGGGACCGGCAACGGTCTTGCGAGTGTGGCGGCCGTTCATCAATGGGGCCTTGAATGGGGCCTTGGCGGGGCAAACGAATGCGCCGCAGCATCGCTCAAGAATGTCACATAAGTCTGCAGATCGGGCGGCGAATGAAGCCTTGGAGCCGCTTTCGCGCGTTAGCGTTAAATTTGCCCTTCCTCGGATGGCAAGGCGCGATCACGAAAAGGAACCGACTTCCAAGCGGCAGAGGTTAACCCAACAAGCCGAAACCCCGGCGTCGCGAGGCGTCGCTTGGTACGATGGTGCGTTGGTTCGAAAAGGACTGAAGTGACAAGGCTCGACAGACGCGAATTTCTCCTCGGCAGCGCCGCAGCACTCGCGGCGGGCGCATCCGCGTCGGCGGCGCCGGCGTCGAAACTGGCGCAGCGCCGTCCGGGGTTCGGCGCAGCGGCCACGCTCTGGGACCTGCAAGCCGATCCCAGGCTCGGCGAAGCCATCAGCACCTATTGCACCCAGGTCGTCCCGGTGCTCGAGTTGAAATGGCCGATGCTGCGGCCGAATGCGCACACGTTCAATTTCGAGCGCGCCGACGCGATTCTGGATTTTGCGCGGGACAACGATCTGACGATGCGCGGCCACGCGCTGGCCTGGTATCACGACATTCCGGACTGGGCCAAGCAGATCAAGCACACCCGCGGCGTCGAGCGCGCCTATGTCGACCACATCGGCACCGTCGTCTCCTACTACAAGGACAAGCTGACCTCGTGGGACGTCGTCAACGAGCCGATCCCGGACAATCCCCGCAGTCCAAAGGACCGGCGCGACACGTTCTGGACGCAGCATCTCGGTCAAGGCTGGATTCCGCTGGCGTTCCGCACGGCGGCTGCGGCAGATCCGTTCGTCAAGCTCGCGATCAACGAATATGACATCGAGTCGGCCAAGGACTCCTTCATTGCCAAGCGCGCGGCTTACCGCAATCTGATCATGGACCTGCTCGACCAGGGCGTCCCCCTGCACGCCGTCGGGCTGCAGTCGCATCTGCATGCCGAGCTTGAGATCGACACCCATGGGCTCGCCGAGTTCGTCACCGAGCTGCGCTCGTGGGGACTTGAGGTGTATGTCACCGAGCTCGACGTCGACGACCAGAAGCTGACCGGAAACCCGGCGGAGCGCGACGCCATCGTCGCCAAGCGCGTCAACGACCTGCTGACGGCGATTTCGACCAGCGGCCCGGTGCGTTCGATCCTGACCTGGGGCCTCTCGGATCGCTACAGCTGGATCAACGGCGTCTTCGCCCGCGCGGACAAGCAGCCGAACCGGCCGCTGCCGCTCGACGGCGAGTTCAAGCCGAAGCCGTTCATGGACGTAATCAGCAAGTTCACGAAGGACGCCTGAACGCGCGAGCTTAGCCGCGCGTCTTCACCTCGAACTCGGCCGCCTCTCCCATATCTTCGGGCGACAGGCTCGGAGCCCGGCGATCGCGCGAGCTGAGGCGGAACACGTCGCGGATGTCCTCGACCGAGGTCGACGAATAGGACTGGATGCAGAGCGCGACCTGATCGGGCGAGGCGGCACGCATCAGCGCTTCGATAGCCGGGCGGTCCAGCGGCGTGTCGTCCCAATGCGAGACCGCGACGCTGTTTTCGGTGACCCGATGGGCGGCAAGATGCCCGGGCGAGTTCGCGACGAAATGGCCGTACATCAGATATTCCGAGAACTTCTTCTTCCGGCACAGCGCCAGCACCCAGTTCAAGCCGGTCGCCGACTTGATTTGCGCAGTCATCGCGCGCGCGGTGTCTTTGTCCCAGACCAACGCATTGCCGACATAATCGTCGGCGGGGAAGGAGCGGTTCTTGATGCCGAGCAGCTGATCGACGGTGCGCAGCCACAGCCCATGCAACGGGTGGTCAGCACCGATGTCCTTCGGCGTGACGAACAGCGGCGTCTTCTCAGCCCCGGCATATTGCCCGACGTCGAATTCGCGGAAGAACAGATTGTCCGAATCCAGGATGCAGATGCGCTGCTCGGGCGCGTTGAGGACGCCGGCAATCTTCAGGATCTGCTGGATGTGCCAGCCGTGCACCGGCGAGGACAGCAGCGACAGCCAGACGCGGCGCTTGCTGATGAACTGAAGCGCCGGCGGCAGCGCAAACAACCATTTCGGCAAGTAGCGCGAAGCCGGAACGATGACCCGCTTGTCGGAGGCGAAGCGCTCGAACAACGGCACGTCTTCATCGTTAACGAGAACATAATGCCGCGTGTATCCCGTGAGCCAAGTATCGATGCTCTCGCTGAGCAGCGAAAAGCGTTCGATATCCTTGGCATAGCTGGCGGTCAGCAGGGCAACGGAATGCATGGAGCGCGCTCAAATGGCCATCAGGCCGTACTCATAGCGGCGTCGGTGTGCGTTGGATACTTCCATTCGCAATCAAGGTAAAATGAAACGAAGCGTTAGCCATCCGACGGCAGTCCCTGCTCGATCCCGCGAAAGCGCAGCGGCGCCAGAGCTGAGGCGCGCTGCCACCAGTCGGCGACGCGGTCGTCGAGCGCGGTCGTGCCGCGGCCGTGGCCGGGGAAGATCCGGATCTGCTGCACCGCCTCGGCTTCGTACCCCCTGCCCTTGCGCGTGATCTTGAGGGCGGCGCCTTCACGGTCCCGCTGGGTCAGCGGCACCAACAGGCGGCCGCGCGGCCGAAGTGCCTCGAGCCAGAGCGGATGCGGATGTGAGAAGCCGGCGTGGATGATGATCACGTCAGCGGGCTCGCGGATCTCCTCACATCCATCGCCATGAAACACGATGACGTTGCGATAGGGGCGAAGATAGTTCGCAGCACGGAACGCCAGGCGCTGGTCGCAATCGACCGCCATCACGCGCCCTTTCGGACCGACCATCTTCGACAGGATCGCAGTGAAATAGCCGAGCCCGCAGCCGATCTGGACCACGCGGTCCTTCTCCTTGATGTCGAGCACGTCGATAAGATGGGCCCATAGGCTCGGCAGCCCGGTGTCGAGCTTGCGGCGCGCGTCGATCGCGACCAGCACGTTGTCATAGAGATGAACCGGATCCGCATCGGGCGTCAGCCGGTAGCTGCGCGCCGCCTCGCTCTTGATGCGCCAGCGGCCCCTCGGCAGAAAGTCTTCGCGCGGGACGGCAGCGAGCGCTTCGAGCAGGCGCTTTGAGGCAATCCGCTCGCGCTTTGCAATCAGCTCGACGTAACGCGCTCGCGCGGCGGCAAGATCACTCATGTCAGGGGTCGGCGCGTTCGCGGACCGGCGCGTCCGCACCGAGCTCGTTGACGAGCTGCACCGCCTGCTTCAGGTCCGGGGTGTAAAAGCCCTCGCTGAACTTGCCGACAACAGGCACGAGCAGCAGACTCGCGTGCTCGCGCCTGCCGGCCTGATGCGACAGGCGCGCGAGGCTGACGGCCGTGCGAAGCTCCCAGGACAGCGCGCCCTGCTTGCGCGCGATCTCCAGCGACAGCGCGAACAGATCGCCGGCCTCCTGCGCCGAGGCCGGGTCGCCGTCCGACAGCGTGATCTCGCCTTGCAGGCGATAGACTTCGGCGAGATAGGAGTGATCGCCGGTCCGCCGCGCGGTCGCGAGCGCACCGTCAAGCGCGCGCAAGGCGGCCTCGCGCATCCCGACCTTGGCGTAGGCTTCCGCAAGCAGGCAGCGGAACCAGCAGCCGGCGAGCCAGGAATCCATCGCCTCGTACTCGTCGAGGCCGAAGCGCATCTGGCTGAGGCCTTCATCGGCCTCGCCGAGTTGCGTCAGCGCCCAGCCGCGCAGGATCGCCGCCTGCTGCTTCCAGTGCAGGAAATTATGTTCGGTGGCGATGATCATGGCGCGGTTGGCATGGTCGCGCGTGCCCTCGACGTCGCGCAAATGCTGGCAGAGATACGCACCGAACACGAGCGCGAAGGCGAGCGTGAAGGGATGGCGGATCTTCTCGGCATTCGCGATCGCCTGCTCGCTGTGCTGGCGCGCCGCGTCGGGCCGGCCGAGGAACCACAGCAGGTAGCCGAGATAGGACAACGAGACGACGCCGGGATCGGTGCCGTGCCGCTCCATCAGATCGGAGTGCAGATCGGGGCTGTAGAGATTGATGCAGCGGTGCAGATGATGCTGGGAAGCTGCAAAACGGCCGCGATAGAGCATGGTCATCGCGATCGAGCGGTGCGCTTCGATCAGATAGCCGGTCTGCTGCGCCGGCTGCGTCCGCTCGTTGAGCCGCTCGCGCTTGGCGAATTTCAACAGCTCGACGCTGAGATCGTGCGCGCGGGTGAGATCGGCGCGGATGAAGTGGCAGACCCACAGGCCGCGGGTGGCGGCAAAGATCTTTTCGTCGTCGTCGAGCTGCTGGCCGAGCTCGAGCGCGCGGATGTAGTTCTCCTCGACCTCCTGGACCGCGTAGCCCTTGGCGGCGATCAGCGCGTTGCCGAGCGCGATGCGCAGCTCGAGCTCCATCTCGTCCGCGCCCTGCATCCGCGCATTGGCCTGCACGACGCTGAGACCGCGGCGCAGATGGCCGATCGCCTCCAGATTGGCACCGCTCTTGGCCGCCTGCTTGCCGGCCTTGAGCCAGAAGCTCGCGGCGCCCTCGCTCTGGCCGGATTCGGTCATGTGATGGGCGAGCAGCTCCGGTTCGCGCTCGGTCTTCTCCGGATACATCTCGGCAAGCACCTGGGCGATCCGCGAATGCAGCTTGCGCCGCTCGCTGTGCAGCAGGCTCGCATGCGCGGCGTTCTGGATCATGACGTGCTTGAAGGAGTAGAGCGCATCGGGCGGAAGACCGCGGCGCATGATCAGCCCGGCCTGCTCCAGATGATTGAGCGCCGCCTCGATCTGTTCGGCCGGCGTGTTGGCGACGGCATGCAGCGTCTCGTAGGAGAACTCGCGGCCGATGGTGGCGCCGATCTGCGCGATGCGCTTGAACGGCCCCATCCGGTCCAGCCGCGCCATCAGCGAGTCGGTCAGGGTTGCCGGGATCGCGAGCTGCCGCCACGGGCCCGACAGCACGTAGCGCCCATGCCGCTCGGTCAGCAGGTTGGATTCGAGGACCGTCTTGGTCAGCTCCTCCAGGAACAGCGGCACGCCGTCGGTCTTGACGATGATCTCCTCGACGACCTCCTTGGGCAGCTCTCTGCCGGCGACGCGCTCCACCAGCGTGGTGCGCAGCTGCCGGCTCAGGCGGTTCAGCACCAGCGTCGTGATGTGCGAATGCGCGTTCCAGCTCGGCTGGAATTCGGACCGCGCTGTGATGATGGCCAGGATCGGCCGGTTCTGCACCCGGTCGACCAGGAGATCGATCACCTCGCGGGAGGTCGGGTCGATCCAGTGCAGATCCTCGAACGCGATCACCAGCGGCATCTCGCGCGCAAGGCCGAGGAAATGATTGACCAGCGCCAGGGCGGTCGCATCCTTCTGCTGCTGCGGCGACAGCTCGAGCCGCGGATAGCGGTCGCCGGTCGGTATCGACAACAGCGCGGCAAACAGCGGCGTGACCTGCTCGATGTCGCCATGAGCGGCGGCAATCGCGCTCTCCAGGCTCGCCAGCGACAGCGCGGAGGCATCCTCGCGGTCGAGGCCAAGGGAGAATTTGAGCTGCTCGGCGAACGGATAGAATGCAGTGGACGTGTAATAGGGCGAGCACTGGAACGAGACCTGTCCATGCCGGTCGCCCGATATCCGCTCGAATATCTCCTGGATGATGCGCGACTTGCCGATGCCGGGCTCGCCGAACTTGACCACGACCTGACCGTCACCATCCTTGGCCTGCTCCCAGCGGCCCATCAACAGCGCGATCTCCTCCTCACGGTTGACCAGCGGCGTCAGTCGCGTGCCCATGGCGGCGGCGAATCGGGTCTCCACCCGCGAGGCGCGCACAACGTGCCAGGCCTGCGTCTTCTCGGATATCCCCTTCAAGGCGTGGACCCCGAGATTGCGGTAGTCGAACTTCCCCTTCAGCAGCGACTGGGTCGATGAGGAAATCACCACGCCGTTGGGCGGCGCGAGGCCCTGCAGGCGCGCGGCGAGATTGACGGTTTCTCCGACCGCGGAGTCGCGCTCTTCGGTACCCTGTCCGACGAGGTCGCCGACCACGACGAGGCCGGTCGCGATCCCGATGCGGACGGCGGGTGCGTGGCTGAGCCCACCGCGCAGCTCGGTCGCGCGTGCGGTCGATAGCAATCGCACGATCTCGAGCCCGGCGCGCACCGCGCGCTCGGCATCGTCCTCATGCGCGGTCGGATAGCCGAAATAGACAAGGATACCATCGCCGACGAAACGGGCGGCAAAGCCCTCGTAATGCTTGACCACGCGGACGCAGGTTTCGCGGAAGCTCGCGATCATGTCGCGGACGTCTTCCGGATCGAACTGCACGGACAGCGAGGTGGAATCCACCATGTCACAGAACATGGTGGTGAGCTGACGCCGTTCAGCGCCGACCTCGGTGCGGGTTTGCGGCACCATTGTCGCGGGCGCCTCGGCCGTTTCCGCCTGGAACAGCGCTGCCATCGCCCGTTGCAGCCGCTTGCGATCGCCAAGCGGCAATCCGAGCTCGACCAGATCGGACTCGGTCAGGTCGCCAATGACGTCGAGATCGAGACGGTGCTGTGCGAAGAGATCGGTGTAATGGCCGAGGCCGACGCCCTCGAGCCAGCGCTTCAGCCCGCCATCCGTTCCCGTGTCCGGCTCATTCTCCAGCATGGTGATTTCCGCCCGACCATAATTCCGTCGAAGGGCTTAGGGCCCCTCAACCACAGATTTTGCGGCCAAAACTTCACCTCAGACTGGACGCGTTCCCTGACTTCTTAGAAGAATAGCTCAATCGGATCAAAAGGGAACGGAATTGTCGGACGTCACACTCCCAGCCCCGGAGGAATCAAGCGGCACGGCAGCCGAAACCAAGACATTCGCCCATATCGGCGGCGTTCTCGATTTCTACGCCCGCAAGACGCCAGCGGCACCCGCCCTCCTCGCCCCGGGTCGGCCCGTCCTCAACTACGGCGCGCTTGGTGAGGTGACGCAAAATCTTGTCGACACGCTGCGCCGGCTCGGCATCACCACTGCCGACCGGATTGCGGTTGCATTGCCGCGCGGCGCCGACAGCGCGCTGGCGCTGATCGCGGTTGCCTCGAGCGGCGCCTGCGTCCCCGTCAATCCCGATCTGACCGCGGACGAGCTGCAGCGCTATTTCAGCGAACTGAAGCTGACCGCGCTCTTGACCCGGGCCGACATGAACTCGGCGAGCCGCGACGTCGCCAAGGCGCTGGATATCGCGGTGATCGATTTCGTGCCGGGACCGCAAGACGATCTGGGCGGCTGCAAATTCATCGGTCCGACGGTCGGGCCGGCGGCGACCGCGGGCGCCTCGCGCGGCGACGACGATGCGTTCATCCTGTTGACGTCGGGCACGGCAGCGCGGCCGAAGATGGTGCCGCTGACGCATCGCAATGTATGCCTGTCCGCCGCCAATGCCGGCCGCGTGCTGTCGCTCACCTCTCACGATCGCCTGCTCAACGTCCTGCCGCTGTTTCACGCCCATGGCTTGATCTCCGGCCTTCTGACGGCGTTGGCCGCAGGCTCCAGCGTGATCTGCACCGACGGTTTCGATGCACCGTCCTTCTTCGGCTGGATGCGGGAGCTGCAACCGACCTGGTACACCGCCGTGCCGACCATTCACCGCGCGCTGCTGACGGCGGCGGAATCCGACCCGGACCGCGCCCGATCGTCGTCGCTGCGCGTGATCCGCTCGGCCTCGGCCTCGCTCGCGCCCACGATCCTCGAAGGGCTGGAGGCGACGTTCGGCGTTCCCGTGCTCGAGACCTACGGCATGACCGAAGCGGCCTCGCAGATCGCAGCCAACCCGTTCGAGCTGCGCAAGGTCGGATCGGTCGGGCGCGCCGCCGGCCCCGAGATCGCCATCATGGACGAGACGGGCCGTGCACTTGCGAGCGGCGAGCGTGGCGAGATCATGCTGCGCGGACCGAACATGAGCCGCGGCTATTACAACGACGAGGCGGCGACACAGGCCGCCTTCCGCAACGGCTGGTTCCGGACCGGCGATCTCGGCTATCTCGACGCTGACGGCTATCTCTTCATCGTCGGCCGCATCAAGGACGTCATCAACCGCGGCGGGCAGAAGATCTCGCCGCTCGAGGTGGAAGAGGTCCTGCTCAGCCATCCGGCCGTGCTGGAGGCTGGCGTGTTCGCGGTGCCGCACGAAAAGCTCGGCGAAAACGTCGCCGCCGTCGTGGTGCTGCGACCGGATGCCGAGGCGACCTCGGATCAGCTGCGCCAGTTCGCGCGCAAGCGGCTCGCTGCCTACAAGGTGCCGAGCTTGATCCGCAGCGTGGCAGCCCTGCCGAAAGGCGGCAGCGGCAAGGTCAAGCGCAACGCGCTGGCCGAGCTGATCGCCAAGCCGGAGGACGGCGACGAGGCGCGGCTGCCCCGCACCGCGCTGGAGACACAACTCGCCGCGATCTGGGCCGGCCTGTTGGAACTGCCGCAGGTCGGCGTCGATCAGGACGTCTTCGCGCTCGGCGCGGATTCGCTCGCAGTGACGCAGATGCGCTCTCGTCTGCGCGAACGCTTCAACATCGACTTGTCGTTCGAGGACATCTTCGATTGCGCCACGGTCGCCGCGCTTGCAGCCCGGATCGACACCGCCGCAAGCCGGCGTGGGGCGGCACTGCCGGCTTGGCGGCAGGTGACGGAAGCAGACGCGCCGCTCTCGTTCCAGCAGCAGCGGATGTACGTGCTCTCGCGGCTCGATCCGACCCGCTACAATTACAACGTCGTCGAAGTCGCCGTGCTCAAGGGCCAGATCGACGTCGCCGCACTTCAGGCAAGCCTTGCGGCGATCTGCGCACGCCACGAGGCGCTGCGCTCGGTCTTCATCGAGCGGCAGGGCGAACCGGCGCAGCTCGTGCTGCAATCGCCGCCGCGGTTCGAGCGGATCAAGCTCAAGCCGTGTCCTGCCGACAAGCGGGCCGCAGTGATCAGGCGCGAGGCGCTCAAGCTCGCGCAATATCCGTTCGACCTGGCGCGCGAGCCGCCGCTGAAAGTCACCCTGCTGTCGTTCGATAGGACGAGCCATGCGCTGGTGGTCAATGTCCATCACCTCGTCACCGACGGCTGGTCGCAACGCCTGTTCTGGGAGGAGCTTGCCGCCCACTATGCCGCCGCACACAAGAAGAGCGTGGCGGCCCTGCCCGCGCCAGCTTTTCAATATCGCGACTTCGCGCTCTGGCAGCAGAGCTGGGCACAGACGCCGGCAGCCAAGGACCAGCTCGACTATTGGCGAGGCCAGCTCGACGGCGTCACCACGCTGCCGCTTCGGACCGACCGGCCAAGGCCGGAGGCCTGGAGCGGTCACGGCGCTCGCCACTATTTCGCGTTCTCCAAGGCTCTCTCGGGCGATGTCCGCGCATTGAGCCAGGATCAGGGCGTCACGCCCTTCATGACGCTGCTCGCGGTCTTCCAGTGCCTGCTGTTCCGCCACACCGGGCATGAGGACGTCGCGACGGGATCGCTGATCGCCAATCGCAACCAGATCGAGAGCGAGCGCCTGATCGGGTTGTTTGCCAACACGCTGATCCTGCGCAACGATTTTGGCGGCGACCCGAGCTTCGGCGAGATGTTGCGGCGGGTCCGGCAGGTCACGCTCGATGCCTACCGCAACCAGGACCTTGCGATCGAGGAGGTGTTGCGCGCATTGCAGATCGCACGCCGCAGTGACGGCAATCCGCTGTTCCGGATCATGTTCATCCTCCAGAACGCCTCGATCGAAGCGGCACGCTTTCCCGGCCTCTCGACGCGGCGGCTGGAGATCGATCCGAAAGTGGCGCGCTTCGACATCACGCTCGAGCTGGTCGAGGCCGACGGCCACTTCACCGGCTTCTTCGAATACGCCACCGACCTGTTCGACGCCGCGACGATCGACGGCATGGCGGCCCAGTTCAAGTCTCTGCTGAAGGCCGTCATCGCCGATCCGGAGCAGCGCATCTCGCGCCTGCCGCTCCTCAACGAGGCCGAACGCCGGCAATTGCTGGCGACAGGCCGGGGCGTGCCGGCCAATTTCACCACCCGCGGCAATGTGAGTGAACGCTTCGACCGCCAGGCCAGGACGACGCCGACCGCCATCGCGGTAACGGACGGACACACCTGCCTGAGCTATCGCGAGCTGGCGCGCCGCAGCCGGTCGGTTGCGCGCTGGCTTGTGCGCGAAGGGATCGGTGCCGAGAGCGTGGTGGCCTTGCTTGCGGATCGCGGCCCCGACTTGCTCGCCGCGATGATCGGGGTGCAGCGCGCGGGCGCGGCCTTTCTCAATCTCGATCCCGATCTTCCACCGGCGCGGCTCACGACCATTCTCGGATCGAGCTGCGCCCGCATGCTGCTGACCGGCCGCGCGCGGTCACCCATGGTCGGCGCGCTGCTCGAACCGCTGGTCGAGCGCATCCCGGTGGCCGAACTCGAAGATACGATCGCCTCGGGATCGACCAAGCCGGCCCGTGCGGTACGGCGCGCAGCCTCCGGCCTCGCCTATCTCATCTATACGTCCGGCTCCTCCGGCGCGCCGAAGGGCGTCATGATCGAGCAGCGCGGCCTGTCGAACCATCTGGCCTCGCTCATCTCCGAGCTCGGCCTCTCCGCCAGGGACGTCATCGCGCAGTCCGCGCCACAGAGCTTTGTCATCTCGGTCTGGCAGTTCCTGGCGGGGCCGATGGTCGGCGCGCGCGTGCATGTCTGCGACAATGCGATCGTGCAGGACCCGATCCTGCTGGCGCGGGAGATCGAACGCGAAGGCATCACGGTGCTTGAGATCGTCCCATCGCTTTTGCGCGTCATCGTCGAACGGATGAACGAGGCGCAGGTCCAGCGCGCCTTTGCGAGATTGCGCCTCCTGATCTCGACCGGCGAGCCGCTGCCCGTCGAGCTCTGCCGGGCCTGGTTCGCCCGCTGCCCGAAAGTGCCGCTGATCAACGCCTATGGCGCGTCGGAATGTTCCGACGACGTCTCCCTGCACCGCTTGACCAAAGCGCCGGCGACCGCGACGGGCAACGTTCCGGTCGGCGCGCCGCTGCCGAACACCCAGCTCTACGTGCTCGACGCCAACCTGCAGCCGCAGCCGGTTGGCGTGACCGGCGAGCTTTGCATCGGCGGCGCAGGCATTGGCCGCTTCTATGTCAACGATCCCGCGCAGAGCCGGCAGCGCTTCCTGCCCGATCCGTTCTCGCGCCAGCCAGGCGGTCGGCTTTACCGCACCGGCGATCTTGCCCGTCGCCGCGCCGACGGGACGATCGAATGCCTCGGCCGCGCCGACCATCAGGTCAAGGTCCGCGGCTACCGTATCGAGCTCAAGGAGATCGAGAACGCGCTGGCCGACCATCCGGGCGTGCGGGCCGGCATCGTCGAGCCGCGCCGCGAGGCGAGCGGCGACGTCAGGCTGATCGCCCATATCGTCGCAAAGCCCGACAGCCGGATCAGCGCCAGCGAGCTGCGCGAATTCCTGAAGAGCCGGTTGCCGGGCCACGCCATCCCGTCCGCATTCCTGTTCCTGGATCACGTACCGCTCAATGCCCATGGCAAGATCGACCGGTCCGCACTGCTGGCGCCGACGCAGCACGAGGCGCCCGGACCGGACGCGCCCGTGCCGGCGCGGCGCTTTACTGAAAAGGTGCTGTCCGACATCTGGATCGACCTGCTCAAGGTGGAAAGCCTCGGCGTCACCGACAATTTCTTCGACCTCGGTGGCCATTCGCTGCTGGCGGGCCAGGCGATGGCGCGCATCGCCCGCGCGCTCGGCGTGTCGCTGCCGATCAAGACCATCTTCGAGGCACCGACGATCGAGGAGCTTGCCCGGCGGGTCGACCAGGCCATGGCGGCGACGCCGCGCAAGCCTGTCGCAAGCGTGACGAGCCTGGCTGAAGCGAGCCGGGCCGACAGCGGCGGGCCAACGCTCTCGATCGCACAGGACCAGATGTTGCGGATCGAGCAGAACCTCCCGGGGTTGCCGCTGTTCAACCTACCCTTCGCCTTCCGTCTTCAGGGTCCGCTCGATGCGGCCGCCCTGGCACAGGCGATCGAGGACCTCGTGCGCCGGCACGAATCGCTGCGGACCGCGTTCGGCTGGAACGGCGAGGAGCCGGTCAGCCATATCGCCGCACCCGGATCCGTCGGCCGTGTCCTGACCATCGAGACGATCGGCGACGGTCACGCTCACAATAACAAGCGGCGCAAGGCCCTGGAGCTCCGGAAGATCGATCTTCTGATCCAACAGGAGACCTCTACGCCGGTCGACACGTCGCGCGCGCCGCTGCTCCGCGCCCGGGTGTTGCGGCTCCACGACGACGATCACGTGCTGCTGCTGACGCTGCATCACGCCATTGTCGACGGCTGGTCGATCGGCGTGCTGTTCGAGGAATTGTCGAGCCGCTATGCGGCGTTGGCCGGATATCCGTCGGCGCCGCTGCCGAGCCAGCCCCCGGCCTTTTCGGACGTCGCACGCTGGCGGCGCTGGTGGTGCGGCACGGACGCCGCCCGCCGGCAGGGGGCGGACTGGACGGAAAATTTGCGCGGCGCGGTCCCTGTCTTCGACGGCGAATCAAGCCCGGGCGCGTCCACCGGGCATCATCCGGTCAATCTGGATCGTGAGCTGATCAGCCGGCTCACCGCGTTCGCCGGCCGGCACAATGGCACGCTGTTCATGTGCCTGCTCACCGGTCTGAAGGCCCTGCTGCTGGCCCGGACGGGTCGCACCGACATCTCTATCGCCACCGCCATGGCCAATCGCGCCCAGCCGGACACCGACCGAATCGTCGGCCCGTTCGAAAACACGGTGATCGTCCGCACCCAAATCACGCCGGAGCTGTCGTTCACGCAGGCGCTGGCGCGGGTACGCCAGAGCGTGCTCGACGCGCATGCGCGCCAAGAGCTGCCCTTCAACATCCTGGCTGACCATCTGGAGCGGGAGGGGATCGATCCGGCCTCGCTGCTCCAGGTCTATTTCACGCTGCAGAATCCGCTGCGCCAGCCGCTCGATCTGCCGGATCTCACGACAGGATCGATCGGCAACATCGCACGCGAAGGCCAGCCGGTGCTGCCGATCGACCAGACCTGGCTGTCACTGATGCTCAAGGAGCGCCCGACCGGCATCACCGGCTCGTGCAATTACAAGCACGAGCTGCTCGACGGCCGTCGCATCGGCGCGTGGATGGAGGATCTCGTTGCGCTGCTGGGGGCCGCGGTCGCCCAGCCCAACACGCCGCTCGACGGATTACTCGCGCGCAACGCGGCGTGAGCGGATGACATCACGGACGAATACGGGTTCACTCGTCAAAGCTGTGCATGACCAAGTTGCATCTTGATTATTTGGCGTCGTCGCGCAAGATTATTCCGGCGTTTTGATTTGGACGATTATTTTCAACCGGGGGAGTGTTATGGGTTTCATCAAATTTACCAAGGGTACCTCGTTGAGCGACAAGGACCGCAAGGCCCTCCAGAAGCTGCTCGGTGCCGAGAAGAAGAAACTCCAGTCCGCGCTGAAGGACGTCGACGCCAGCCTTTCGGTGCTTGGCGGCTCGAAGAAAGCCAAGAAGAAGAAGAGGTGAGATTCGTCGGCCGGGACGCCGTACGAATCTTCAAGCTTCGCTTTTCGGGGATGGGCCGCTCGCGTGTCGAGTTAAGGTCTCGCACAAGCTTGCGCCTGTAAACCGGCCTGCAAATCGACAAGAATTCGCCCGGGTGGACCGCTAGAAGCGGTCCGCTTGATTGATTCTTGCTCAGTTGTTTCTTCCGTCGGGACCGGGGATCTGCCCTCGGCCTGACGCAAAAGGCCCAATTGATGGCGGACGACAGAATTGAACTCTTTGTCGGACTGATCGAGTCCATTGACGCACCGGGCGCGGTCGAGGCGTGCCGACGGCTGCTCTCGGTCGACGAACGGGTCCGGGCCGATCGCTTCATGTTCGAGCGGCATCGGCGGCAGTATATTTTCGCGCATGCGATGCTGCGCCTGGCGCTGTCGCAGATCGCCTCCAACGTCGCGCCGTCCGACTGGTCCTTTGCAGCCGGCCGCTATGGGCGGCCGTTTGTCGCAGCACCCGCGACCTCGAGCGCGCTGCATTTCAGCCTGTCTCACGCCGACGGCTGCGTCGCCTGCGTCGTGTCGAAGCATGAGTCCGTCGGCGTCGACGTCGAAACCGTGTCGCGGCGGGTGGCGCCGCTGTCCACCGCACTTCGCTTCTTTGCGCCGGAGGAGGTCGAAACGCTGCGCGGACTGCCGGAGCCCGCGGCGACCGAGCGCTTCTTCGACTATTGGACGCTCAAGGAGGCCTATCTGAAGGCCAGGGGCTTTGGGCTCAATCTGCCGCTCGACGCTTTCGCGATGCAGGTCTCGCGCGAGGCCATCGAGATCAGCTTCAAGCCCGATATCGCCGACGATCCCGACGGCTGGCGCTTCTCGCTGTGCTCGCCCTCGCCCTCGCATCGCCTCGCGATCGCCGACGGCTCCCGTGCGAACGGTGGCCTTCCCATCAGCCGCAATGCCTGGCCGCTCCAGGAAGCGGCTGAATGACGCCGCCGCGGCTGCGCGTCTTTCCCGCGATTTCGCGCAACCGCGACCCCCAGAAATATATCGGCGAGCTGATGCGGGTGGCTGAGTTCGCCGACCGCAACGGCTTCGAAGGCATTTTGCTGTTCGAAGGCAACGACGTGTTCGTCGAGCCCTGGGCGATGGCCCAGCACATCATGGCTGCGACGACGCGCTCTTCGCCGCTGATCGCCGTCAATCCGGTCTACATGCACCCGTTCACCGCGGCGAAATTCGTCTCCTCCCTGGCGCAGCTTCACGGCCGCAAGGTCTATCTCAACATGATCACGGGGACGGCGGTCAGCGACTTGCAGGGGCTCGGCGACGACCAGTCGCATGCCGACCGCTATATCAGGCTCGGAGAATTCGTGGGGCTGATGCGGCAGTTGCTGGCGAGCCCGCGACCGGTGAATTTCGCGGGCCGCTTCTACCGTGCGCACCATCTGCAGCTTCGCCCGCGCCTGCCGGCGGAGCTGATGCCCGAATTCCTGATCGCGGGGCAATCCGAGGCGGCCCAGCGCGTGGCGAAGGAGACCGGCTGCATCAAGATGCAGATGCTGCCGCCGGATCTCGATCGCGGCCTTGACGCGCCCGGCATGAATTTCGGCATCTTCGCCCGCGAGGGACGCGAGGAGGCGCGGCAGGCCGCAAAACTGCGTTTCCGCGACAACCCTGACGATCGCGAGCTTCTCGTGCTCACCATGGAGAACACCGATTCCGTGTGGAAGCGGCATCTCTATGCCGGCCAGAGCGGCGAGCTCGGGGACAATGGCTATTGGCTACTGCCGTTCCTGACCTTCCAGGCCGACTGTCCCTATCTCGTCGGCAGCTACCAGGAGATCGGCGCGAAGCTGAAGGACTTTGCGGCCAAGGGTCTGACCACTATTATGCTCGACATGGTCGCCGACGAGACCGAGATGCAGCACGTCTGCAAGGCGCTCGCGGCGAGCGGGATGTTTTAGATCACTCTCGCCGTCATGGCCGGGCTTGTCCCGCCATCCACGCCTTGCTCCACGCTCGAAGAACGTGGATGCCCGGGACAAGCCCGGGCATGACGACCAACGCGGGAAGAGGTGAAGATCCCTCACCGCGCCTCTTCAAATCCGGCCAGCACCGAGGTCAGGTTCGCGCCCAGAATATCCGAGAGATAACCGCCCTCCTGCACGAACACGGTCGGCAGGCCCATCCTGGCGATGGCCTGGCCGATGCGGCGGAAGCCGGGCGTGGTGACGGCCAATCCCTTGAGCGGATCGTGCTCGGAGGCATCGAGGCCGAGCGCGATGACGAGGGCACCGGGGGCAAAGGACTCGATCGCCTTGCGCGCGACGTCCATCGCCTGGATGTAGCCGTCATCGCCGGTGCCGATGGCGAGCGGGATGTTGAGATTGGTGCCGAGGCCGGGCCCCTCGCCGCGCTCATGGGCATAGCCCCACACATAGGGATAGTAGGCAATGGGATCGGCGTGGATCGACACCGTGTAGACGTCGGGCCGGGCGTAGAAGATGCCTTGGGTGCCGTTGCCGTGATGGACGTCGACGTCGAGGATCACGACGCGCTCGTGCTTCTGCCGCAGATGCGCGGCGGCAATCGCGCTGTTGTTGAGGAAGCAGAAGCCGCCGGCCATGTCGCGATAGGCGTGATGACCGGGCGGACGGCAGAGCGCATAGGTCGCATCCTCACCATCCATCACCATCTGCGCGGCGGTGACCGCAACGTCGGTTGCGGCGCAGGCCGCAGCCCAGGTGCCCGGACCGATCGGCGCCGCGGTGTCGGCGGTGTGCCAGCCGAGCTTGCCGACGATGTGGGTCGGATAGGTCGCAGCGTGGCGCACCGGATGGATGTTGCCGATCATCTCCGGACCGGAATCGCCGAGCGCAGTCCAGGCGTCCCAGGCTTCGCTCAGGAACGACAGATATTCCGGACTGTGAATGCGCGCGCGAGGGCCCTGTCCGAATGTGGTCGGCTCGACCAGCTGGTGCTTGCCGTCCTTCAACCCCTTCAGCAGGCGGTCGGCGCGCTCCGGCTGCTCGGTGGTGCGCTTGACGACACCGCGAACCAGGAAGAATTGCGGATCGTGGCTGCGGTGCAGTTCGGTATGGACGGCTTTCACTCAAACACTCCGTGCTTGCATGCTCTGGTCTTGACGCGTTTTCTTCACGCGAACCGGTATCCACTTCGCTCGAAAACGCTGTTGAGGCGGCGCCACAGACGTCTTGATCGCTGCGGCGGCCAGATGCAAGCAAGAAGAATGCCGTCTCGCCCTGCGGCGGAAGCAGATCGCAATCGGCGCTCAGCAGCGCCCGCGCTGCAGGCAGTGCTCGCGGCCCGGCTGATCGGTGCGGAAGGACTCGATGAAGCCGCCCTGACGCTGGGTGACGAAGACGGTCTTGCCGTCGCTGCCGCCGAAGGCGAGGTTGGTCGGCTCCTTGGCCTTCAGCGCGATCTCCCGCTCGACCGCGCCGTTCGGCTTCATCAGCGCAATCGTGCCCTTGAGAATGCGCGCGACATAGAGCCGGCCGGCAACGTCGGTGCGCAGTCCGTCGACGGTGTCGGGCTGAAACGCCTTGACGAGTTTGGCAGCCGTCAGCTCGTTGCCGTTGATCGCATAGGACCAGATCTGGCCGCTGCTGGATTCGCCGACATAGAGCGTCTTGCCGTCAGGGCTGAGATCGATGCCGTTGGTGGTGCCCATCGCGCGCGGCGCCGACATGATCTGTCCCTGCACCGTGCCGTCGGCGGCTTTCGTAATCCGCCAGATATGGCCTTCCCGGCCCTTCCAGTTCGGATCGCTCGCATAGATCGTGCCCTCGCGGGCGATCGTGATGTCGTTGGGCTGGTTCATCTCGTCGGAGTGAAACCAGATGCCCGGCTCGGTCGTCCCCTTCGCAATCGCGAAGATGTTGTGCTTCTTGTAGTCGGCGATGAACATGGTGCCGCTCCGGTCGAAGCGGATGGCGTTGCCGACACTGCCCTCGGGCAGCGCCGTGAACGGCTCCGACGCGGTGCCGCCGGCGGGCAGCCGGCCGATGGTGCCGGGCCTGCCGAGATTGACCACGAACAAATTGCCCTCGAGGTCAGCCGCCGGGCCCTCGATGCCGAAGGTGTATTCGCCGGGAGGCGTCACCTGCGCACTCTCGAACAGCTTCGTTTCCGCATGGGCGGACGCAGCCGCGACGGCGAGTAGGACGCTACTGCACAGGCACCAGAAATTCCTGCCGGATGTAATAGCCATCGCCGTCGGTGCACTCGCCATTCAAATAGGGATCGGCCGGCCGGAAGAATCGGCTGAAGCCGGGTTTGTCTACAGCGCTCCTTTGTGTCACGACAACGACCTTTCCGGCCGGTATTTCGCCGCATTCCTTGCTGGTTTTGCCAAAGAACTTGCGCTGCGGCGGGCCCGGCTTGATCCGCATCCGCGTACCCGGAACCATTGTCGCGACGAGCAGATCCGCGGTGTCCAGCAGACGTTTGTAGCCGGGCTCGGTCTTCGGCAGGCTCTCGCCGCCCGGCGGCATCAGCTTCTCCGCGCCGAGACCGCGCAGCCGCGTGCGCAGCTTGCCGGCGTCGGGATCGCCGGGATAGATCCAGCCGTCCTGCGAAAGCATGAAGCGGAGCACCGCCACATCCTTCTCCGCCTCCGATTGGCCGCCCTTCAAGCCGAAATCGGAATGGCAGCCGACGCAATGCTTCTCGACGAGGCCTTTGCGCAGCGTGGTCAGCCGGGCGCTGTTCTGCGCATCCCTGGCGACGAAGGCCGCGAGCTGATCGATCATCGCCTGGCTGCGCATGTCGCACGGCAGCGGTGGCGGCGGATCACCCGCGGCACGATCGATCCGGATCACCGTCTGGTTCTTGTCCTCGACCAGCCAGATCGCGCCGTCTTCCGCGACCGTCATGCCGACCGGCGCCCCTTGCGGCCGCGCGCCGTTGACGCGGTGCCAGCCTGCGATCAGCTCGTCGAACGGCGCGGCGGCGACCTCGCCGGCGTCGGACTGAAAACTGCGCACCGGATCCGCGGCGCAACTGACGTGGTAGCGCACCGGCGCGGGGGAAGGCTTGGGGAAGCCGCGATCGTCGACGTCGTAGACGAGGACGCGGCTTCCGGTCGGACGATATCCGTGGAGGCCGACCAGCAGCTTGCCCTCCAGCTCCGGAAATTTGCTGCCATGATAATAGAGCATCGCGAGCGGCGCGCCGTGCGGCGGCATCAGCGAGAGCGGCGGCTTGTAGAGCGCGTTGGCCGTGCAGAGCGATTTGTAGAGCCCGCCTTGCAGCACGTTCCTGAATTCCGGGCTCGGCGTCGACAGATCGTAGCAATAGGGCCAGCCATAGTGCCTGCCCTGCTCGATCGCGTTGATCTCCTCGTTCGGCTTGAAGATGTCGGGCAAGTCGCGGCTGTTCTCGCCCTGCAGGAAGGCGTAGCCGGCCTCGGGAAACTTCGGATGCAGCGCCAGCGCCATCGAATTGCGCAAGCCTCGCGCATAGACGGTGTGCGGCGGATCGGCATCGCCGGGCTTCAGCGCCGGGAAGACACCACCCGGGGGCGGCGTGAACAGCCAGATTGCTGCCATCGCGAAAGCGCCCTCGGCCGCCGCGCAAGGCTTTGTGATTGGCGCCGGCGTGATGCAGTCGTCGCTGTGCGAGCCGACATTGACGAATAGCCGCCCGTTCCAGTCGAAGACAAACTGCTTGAGCGGATGCGCGCTCTCCTGGAGCCTTGTGCCGTCGGGCAGCGTGATCCGGCGGCCCGGCATATGACGGATGATGGTCTCGACCGTGCCGCGCGGATTGTCGGCGATGGGATCGAACCGGAAGATGGTCTCGGCGGTCGAGGCGTAGAGCTTCCTGTCCGGACCGATGGCGAGGCCGAACGGATATTCGATTCCCGTCAGAAGCTCCCTGAACCGCTGGCCCTGGGCCGCGCGCGGGTCGAGCAGCAGCAGCCGTCCGTCGGTGTGGCCCCAGCCGCCCATGTCGGCCACCACGAACAGCTCCCGGCCCGGCACCTGGACAATCGCGCGCGGGAATTTCAGGCCATCCTCTTCGCTGGCGACGAGCCCGGCGCAAAATCCGGCCTTCATGTCGATCTGGATCCTGGGAAAAGCGAGATCGCCATTGCCGCAGGTTTCCGCGCCGATCGCATAGCCGCTGCGGCGGAGCGGCTCCGATGACGCCGCCGAGGCGAGCCCAAGCAGGGCCGCCAACACCCCCGCACACGCGCGCAGCCTTCGGCATTCACGCCTGGATGTGAAGTAGCTCACGGCGGCCCCCCAGATTTCCCCCGAAAAAGCTGTTTCATGCCGTCCGAACGCCGTCCAGCCGAACATCACTCGCCTGTGATTAAACCTGTACCGACCTCTGAGCCGACCAATATCCGTAGATTCCCTTACCGGGCTCGACCCGAATGTTTCGCGAAGGCTTCGGGTGGTATCGATTTGCCATCCAAGTTGCTCCGCCAGGAGGCGCATATGGTCCAGGTCTATTTTCACTGCTCCAACACCGAGGGCACGCTGATCGACCGCTACGGCGCCGCCGTCTCCAATCTCACGGAGGCGCGCGACCGTGCCTCCCAGATCATGAATTCGATGATCCAGACGCCCGGCGCTGAAGACTGGCGCGATTGGGTGATCCATGTCAGCGGCTCCGACGGCGAGGATCTGTTCGATCTTCCCTTCACCGCCATGCTCGGCAAGCCGCATTGAGGTGATGTCATGTTGCTCGCTTCACTGAGCCTGTTCCGCCAGCCCGTGAACTTCGTCGCCGCCAAATGGCAGACGCTGATTAGGGTCGCGGGCGACCCCTACCGCCCGGAGTTGCACTACATGCGCGGGCCGGGACCCAAATGGCGCGCCAAGTATCAGGGCAGCCGGCTGAACCGCTCGCTCTGAGCCTACGGCCTCGCCGCTTCCAACTCCGTCTCTCCTTCGTCATGGCCGGGCTTGTCCCGGCCATCTACGTTTTTGGACGTGGGTCAAAGACGTGGATGCCGGGACATAGGCGAGCGTAAGCGACGCCGTCCTTCGGACGGCTATGCCTGGGCATGACGAGTTGGGCAAGCGGTCCCTACCTCACCTCCCGGTAAACGTAGCCTTGCGCTTCTCAACGAAGGCATTGCGCCCCTCGATCGCGTCCGCGCTCTTGCGAACCTCCGCCTGGAGCTCTATCTCGCGGCGGAATTGCGCCTCGTAGGTCGCATGCTCGCTCTCCTCGACGAGCAGGCGCGTTGCCACCAAAGCGCGTGTCGGGCCCTCCGCCAGACGGCGCGCCAGAATCAGCGCCTCGTCCATCAGCTTCGCGTCGTCCACGACCTGCCGCACCAGGCCGATCTCCTGGGCCCGTTCGGCCGTCAGCGGCTCGTTCAGCAGCATCAGCTCGAGGGCGCGCTGGCGACCGATCAGCCGCGGCAACAGCCAGGTCGAGCCGAGATCCGGCACCAGCGCGATGCGGCTGAACACCTGGATGAAGCTCGCCGACCGCGCCGCCACGATCATGTCGCCGGCCATCGCCAGGCTGAAGCCGCCGCCGGCCGCGACGCCATTGACGGCGACGACGACGGGCACGCGGCATTCGCGCAGCGCCTTGAAGGCGGGCCAGTAGAGGCGCATGACGCCGGCAGCAAGATCCTCACCCAGCGCTTCCGACGCCTTCAAATTCTGTCCTGAGCAAAAACCGCGCCCCGCGCCAGTGAGGATCAGGGCTCGAATACCCTCGTCCTGCGCCATCTCGCCGATGGCGGCGGCGAGCGCGCCGAGCAGGTCCGGCGTCATCGCGTTCAGGCTCGCCGGCTCGTCCAGCGTCAGGATCCCGACCGCGCCATCCCGCGCCTGTTTCACACCAGCCATGTCGCGTCTCCCTTAGGATTTTCTCGTTGGTGGCAATGTGCCATCCTTCGGATGCCCCGCCAATGCTGAGCTTCCGCGCCAACACAGCTGGCGCCAGAACAACAGAGATCAAGACGACATCATGCCTCATCAGTTCAGCCTCAACCAAACCGTCCGCAAACCCGCCGTCACCTCCAAGGGCGGCATCGTCGCCTCGCAATCGCGGCGAGCGGCCGAAGTCGGGGCGCAGGTGCTGGCGGCGGGCGGTGACTGCGTGGACGCGATTGTGGCGACCACCATGGCGCTGAATGTGCTGGAGCCCTGGAATAGCGGCATCGGCGGCGGCGGTGCGATGGTGCTCTACCGCGCCAGGGAAAATCGCTTTGAGGTGATCGACTACGGCATGTGCGCGCCGCAGAGCCTGCGCGTTGCCGACTATCCGCTCAGTGGCGAGGGCGCGGCGTCCGATCTCTTCCCCTGGCCGCGGGTGAAGGACGATCGCAACATCCACGGCCCCGGTTCGATCGCCGTGCCCGGCGTCGTCGCCGGCATGGAAGAGGTGCATCGCCGCTACGCCAGAATGCCGTGGAAGGATCTGGTCGCGCCGGCAGCCAGGCTCGCCGGCGAAGGCCTGCTGGTCGATTGGTGGACCACGGTGACGATCTCGGGCTCGGCCGCCGATCTCAGGCGCTATCCCGCCAGCGCGGCGGCGTTCCTGAAGGATGGGCTGCCGCCGAGCGCGCCATGGGGCATCAAGGCCGAGACGCGACTGCCGCAGGACACGCTGAAAGCGACGCTGTCGCATCTCGCCGAGGCCGGACCGCGCGATTTCTACCAGGGCGATCTCGCCAGGAGCATCGCCTCCGACATCAAGGCCGATGGCGGTTCGCTGTCGGTCGAGGACCTCGCCGCCTTCCGCGCGCATCTGCGCGAGCCGCTGGCGATCCCGTATCGCGGCGGCAAGGTGTACGCGACGCCTGAGCTCACGGCCGGGCCCACCATGGCGCACGCGCTGCGCCTGTTGCAGCAGAGCCTGAAGCCGGCAAGCGCGCCGGACGCAGCCGCCTATGTCGAATATGCGCTCGCTCTGCAAGCGGCCTTCCGCGAGCGGCTCAAGGACATGGGCGATGCCGACGGCAAACGCTCGCTCGGTGCCGAATATCTGGCGCCCGCCTGCACCACGCATTTCTCCGTGGTCGACCGACACGGCAACATCGCCGCGGTGACGCAGACGCTGCTCTCGTCCTTTGGCTCGAGATATGTGACGCCGCACACCGGCATCGCCATGAACAACGGCATCATGTGGTTCGATCCGACACCGGGCACCACCAATTCGCTCGCGCCCGGCAAGCGCTGCCTCTGCAACTACACGCCCGTCATCGCCGAGACCAGGGACGGCAAGCGGCTCGCGGTCGGCGCCTCAGGCGGCCGCCGCATCCTGCCGTCGGTGATGCAGCTCGTGTCGTTCGCGATGGACTTCGGCATGGACCTCGATGCCGCCATCCACCAGCCGCGCATCGACGCCAGCGAGGGCGCGGTGGTGATCGGCGATGCTCGCTTGCCTGAGGACGTGCGCAAGACGCTGGGCTCGCGCTTCGACTATGAAGAGACCCGCGTGCAGGCCTTGCCGCAAAAATTCGCCTGCCCGAGCGTGGTGATGCGCGAGGGCGACACGAATTCCGGCGCGGTCGAGATCTTTCAGCCCTGGGCCGAGGCGGTGGCAGAAGCCTGAGCGTTCGTCGAATAAGAAGCGGGCGCTAGCAGAGACGCGCAACTGCTTCAACGGGTCATCGCGCCCACGCGGCCACGACGCGAGCCTCTCTCGTGTCCCGGACGCGCTGCAGCGTTCTTACGCTGCTGCGCAGCGTCCGGGGCACGCTCGACGCGCAGATCAGTGCCAGACTGCGCCAGCTTGCGTTGATTCGATGCGCCATCGCGCATCTCCGCGAGCGTCACGACTCCTCCACATTCGCAGGGAACTTACCTACCCGTCGTTCATTGATTGAACGGACAAATGCGCTCGCCCCAGTGGAGGACATGATGAAGAAACTTGCGCTCGCCGCGTCGCTGATCCTTGCAGCCGGCCTCACATTCACCAGTCCTGCCCTGGCCAAGGGCGGCCATGGTGGCGGACATGGAGGCGGACATGGGCACGGCCATGGTCATGGTCATTCGATGGGCCATCATCACCACGGCTCACCGCCCGGATGGTCGCGCGGACGCAAGGTCGGCTGGCGCGGTCACGGGTGCCCGCCCGGCCTGTGGAAACAAGGCCGCTGCTGAAGTCGGATATCTGCCAATGATGCAAGGCGCCGCTCCTGACCGGGCGACGCCTTCTTCACATGCCGAGCCGGTCCCGTATGCGGCCCGTAATCACCGCGGTCGTCACACCCACCGGCCAGAACGCGTGCATCGGGATCGGCTTGATGCCCGTGATGGGCATGTCGATCTCGGCCTCGGCGCCGCCGATCAGCCGGCGCGCGAGCTGCGCCCCCATCGCGGTCGCGAGCGCGACGCCGCGGCCGTTGCAGCCGAGCGAGATCAGGATGCCTTCGGCCGGCTCATGCACATGGGGATAGTGATCCCCGGTGATGGCGAGACGGCTATTCCAGCCGTGCGTCCAGGCAACGCCTTTCAATTGCGGCCACAGCCGCTCGGCATAGCGCATGAGATAGGCGACGTCGTGCGGCGACTTGATCCAGCGCATCGGGCCGCGGCCGCCCATTAGCAGGCGATTGTGCTGGTCGATGCGGTAGTAGACGGTGATGTGGCCGCTCTCGTACAACACGGACCGCGTCGGCATGATCGAGCTGGCCACCGCATCGGAGAGCGGCGCCGTGGCCGCGATCGACGAGAACACCGGCACGATGGTGCGGCGGAGCGCGGGCCAGAGATCTCCGGTAAAACCGTTGGTGGCGAGCAGGACCTTGTCGGCATGAACCACCGCCCGCGGCGTCTCGATGCGCCAGCTTCTGCCATCGCGGCGCAGTGACAGCGCCGGCGTCTCGCCATGCACCTTCGCGCCGGCCGAGATCGCGGCGCGTGCGAGACCACGGGCGTAGCTGAGGGGATGCAGATCGCCGCCGCGCGCATCCAGCATGGCGCCGATGTAGCGGTCGGTGCCGGTCATCTCGCGCAGCTGCTCGCGGTTCAGATATGTCACCGGCATGCCGCGGCGGGCGCATTGCTGCGCCGTCGTCTCGATCGCCGCGGCGCTGGCCGCGTTATAGGCCGCACGCAGCGTGCCGTTCTGCCGCGCCTCGCAGGGGATCTGGTAACGGCGGATCAGGTCATGGGTGAAGTTGGTGGTGCCGTAGGAGAACGCGATCATGCGGCGGCCGAGGTCAGCGCCGAAATCAGCCTCGATCTGATCAGGATCGTGCTTCAGGCCGGGATTGGTGTGCCCGCCATTGTTGCCGGACGCGCCCCAGCCCGGCTCCTGCGCCTCCAGCACCAGCGCCTCGACACCCTGCTCCGCCAGATGCAACGCGGTGGACAGGCCGGTGTAACCACCGCCAATGATCGCGACCGAAACATTCTTGCCCGTATCGAGCGGCGGCGTGGCAACCGGCGCGACGGCGGTGTCGGCATAGAGCGAGGGCGGCAGAGGCAGGCGCGCAGGCATGGCGAAGTCCGGTCAGAGCGGATGCAGCACACGCCGCAAGAAATCCTGCGTGCGCGGATGCTGGGGTTGGTTGAGCAGCGCCTTGGCCGGCCCCTGCTCGACGATGACACCGCCGTCAATGAACAGCACGCGGTCGGCAACGTCGCGGGCAAAGCCCATCTCGTGGGTGACGACCACCATGGTCATGCCGTCGTCGGCGAGCTTGCGCATCACGCCGAGGACATCGCCGACCAGTTCAGGATCGAGCGCCGAGGTCGGCTCGTCGAACAGGATCGCCTTGGGCTGCATGGCGAGGGCCCGCGCGATCGCGACGCGCTGCTGCTGGCCGCCGGAGAGTTGCGGCGGATGCGCATCGGCCTTCTCGGCAAGCCCGACCTGGGCGAGCAGCGCGCGGCCGCGATCGAGCGCCTGCGCGCGCGATTCCTTCTTCACATAGAGCGGTCCTTCGATGACGTTCTCAAGCGCGGTGCGATGCGGAAACAAATTGAAGCGCTGGAACACCATCGAGACCTGGGTGCGGATGTTCACGATCGACGGCGCGTCGCGGTCGACCTTGAGCCCCTCGACGCTGATCTCGCCGCGGTCGTAGCTTTCGAGCCCGTTGATACAGCGCAGGATGGTGGACTTGCCGGAGCCGGAGGGACCGACGATGCAGACCACCTCGCCCTTCTGCACCGAGGCCGTGATGCCCTTGAGCACCTCGTTCTCGCCAAAGCTCTTGTGGACGTCGTTCAGATCGATCATCGCTTGCCGGCCCGCTTCTCGAAGTGACGGACCAGCAGGATCAGCGGGATGCTCATGGTGAGGTACATCAGCGCAACAAGCGTGAACACGCTGGTGTTCTTGAAGGTCGAGGACGCGATCAGCTTGCCCTGCAGTGCGAGCTCGGCGACCGTGATGGTCGAAGCCTGCGAGGAATCCTTCAGCATCATGATCATGACGTTGCCGTAGGGCGGCAGCACGATGCGCACGGCTTGCGGCAGCACCACGCGGCGCATGGTGAGCCACCAGCCCATGCCGATCGACTGCGCCGCCTCGATCTGGCCCTTGTCGATCGCCTCGATGCCGGCGCGGAAGTTTTCCGCCTGATAGGCCGAATAGGCGATGCCGAGCCCGAGGATGGCAGCCTGCAAGGCGGACAGCGTGACGCCGAGATCGGGCATCACGAAGTAGAGGTAGAACAACAGCACGATGATCGGGATGCCGCGGATCACGTTGATCAGGCTGGCGCTGATCATCGACAGCGCCTTGATGCCGGAGACCCGCATCATCGCCCAGATCAGGCCGAGCACCGTCGAGAGCAGCAGCGAGCCGATGGTGACGACGATCGTCAACACGACGCCGTTCATCAGGATCGGGAAGAACTCGACGACGTCGTGCCAGAAGCCTTTCATCGGGCAGCCTAGTCTCTATCGATCAGCCCTGAGCCTTGAGGCCCCATTTGTCGAGGATCTTGTCGATGGTGCCATTGGCCTTCAGCTTCGCGAGCGAAGCGTTGATCTTGCCGAGCAGCGCCGTCTCGCCCTTGCGTACGCCGATGCCGACCGAGCCGACGGTGACGGGCTTGTAGCCGTCAACGAGGCGCACTTCGGGGAAGCCGCCCTGCTTCAGGTTGTAAGCGAGGATCGGATAATCGGCGTAGCCGGCCTTGAGGCGGCCGGTGTTCACGTCGCGCAGGATGTCCGGAATGGTGTCGTAGGCCTTCACGTCGGCGAACAGGCCGGACTTCTTCAGCGCGTCGACGAAGGCGGTGCCGACCTGGGCGCCGACCGTCTCGCCCTTCAGATCCTCCTGCGTGGCATAGGCCTTGGTGTCGCTCTTCGGCACGACGAGGCCTTCGCCATAGGTGTAGATCGGATCGGAGAAGTCGACGACCTCCTTGCGCGGCGCGGTGATGAACATCGCGGCGGCGATGATGTCGATCTTGCTCGAGGTCAGCGACGGGATCAGTGCCGAAAACTGCATCGGCTCGATCTGCACGTTGAAGCCGGCATCCTTGCCCACTTCGGTGACGAGATCGATCATGATGCCCTGGATGGTGTTGGTCTTGGTGTCGAGGAAGGTGAAGGGAATGCCTGTCGGGGTCGAGCCGACCTTCAGCACCTGCTGCGCCGAAGCGGGCGTTACGGCTGC
>NZ_AJQF01000329.1:0-1174 GCF_000261705.1 Bradyrhizobium genomosp. III
CCAGACCAAAACGCTTCATCGCATCCTCCTTTGGGTCTGGCCGATGGCGGCGCTCGCGGGTGTTGCGAGTCGAGCCGTTTCGGCCTATTTTCACCAACATGAAAATTTGGTCACACTTTCGCTGATGATGCAAGTGGTTTTCATGCACATGAAGGAAGCGGTTTGACGTGAGCGGTGGCAAACGAATGCGCAAACCGGCGGCAACCAAGCCGGCGAAGCGGGTGAAGCCCAAAGCCGTCACCAAGCCGGCGAAGCCTGCGATGGACGTGGCGGTCGGCCGCCGCATCCGGGATCTCAGGCGCGTCAGGCAATTCTCGCTGGAAACGGTCGCGGCGCGCACCTCACTGTCGATCGGCTTTCTCAGCCAGATCGAGCGCGGCCTGTCGTCACCATCGCTGCGCGTGCTGGCCACGCTCGCGGATGTGCTCGGCGTCGGCATCGCCGCACTGTTCGGCGCAAGCCCGAGCGCCGACGGCACCTCCGATCAGGTGGTGACGCGCGCCCTGCAGCGGCCCGAGCTGAAGCTCTGGCGCACCGGCGTCTCCAAGCAATTGCTGAGCCCGGCCAGCGCTGACAACAAGCTCAATCTGTTCCTGGTGCATCTGGAGCCCGGCGGCTCCACCGGCGACGAGCTCTACACCCATGACGGCGAAGAGGCCGGCCTCGTGCTCGAGGGCGAGATGATGCTGACAGTGGACAGCGAGACATGGTCGCTGAAGACCGGCGACAGCTTTCGCTTTGCCAGCCGAAGGCCGCACCGGTTTTCAAATCCGGCCGAGGATGCGAAGGCCGTGGTGCTGTGGGTGAACTGCGTGACGGGAGCGGGCTGACTGCTCTCCCTCTCCCCGTTCTTACGGGGAGAGGGTCGGGGTGAGGGGCCGCTTCCGCAAAGACGGTAGCAGCGGGACTCGCGGGGACTCCCCCTCACCCGAAATTTGCTCTCGCAAATTCCGGCCTCTCCCCGCACGCGGGGGAGAGGCGAAGAAATCACCCGAACCGGTGATTGTACCGGTCCACCGTCAGCGCACTGACGTCGATGTCCGGCTTCTTGCCCGACAGCATGTCCGCAAGCACGCGCCCGGAGCCGCAGGACATGGTCCAGCCGAGCGTGCCGTGGCCGGTGTTGAGGTGGAGATTGGCGTATTGCGTCGGGCCGATCACCGGCGGGGCGGCC
>NZ_AJQF01000330.1:0-5751 GCF_000261705.1 Bradyrhizobium genomosp. III
AGGCCGCTCCAGAACGTCGCCTTGGCGAGATCGCCGCCGCGCGGGAACAGATCGGTCAGCGAATGATCGAGCGTAGCGCGGCGCGCATCGTAGAGCTTGTCCGAATAGCCCGAGATTTCGGCGGTGCCGCCGACGCGGATTCGATTGCCGAGCCGCGTGATCGCGACCTTGTAGCTCTCGTCCATCACGGTCGATTCCGGCGCGCCTGCGGCCTCCTTGATCGGCACCGTGATCGAATAACCCTTCACCGGATAGACCGGCAGCGAAATGCCGAGCGGCGCGGCGAGCCGCGACGACCAGCTTCCGAGCGCGAGGACGTAAGCGTCGGCCTGCAATGTGCCGGCACTGGTCACAACACCGCTGACGCGCGCGCCGTCGGTGATGATGCGGTCGATGCCGGTGTTGAACATGAAACGCACGCCGAGCGCCTCGGCATGCTTGGCCAGCGCCTGCGTGAACATGTGGCAGTCGCCGGTCTCGTCCTGCGGCAGGCGAAGCCCGCCGACGAACTTTTCCTTCACGCCTGCGAGCGCCGGCTCGACCGCGATGCAGCCCTCGCGGCTCAGCACCTCGAACGGCACGCCGTATTGCTTGAGCACGGCGATGTCCTCAGCGGTGCCGTCGAGTTGGGCCTGGTAACGGAACAGCTGCAGCGTGCCTTGCGAGCGCTCATCATACTGGATGCCGATGTCGCGGCGCAGATCGCGCAGGGAATCGCGGCTGTACTCCGCGATCGGGATCATCCGGCTCTTGTTGACCGCGTAACGTGCGCTGGTGCAATTGCGCAGCATCTTGAGCAGCCAGACCCACATCACCGGATCGAGCTTCGGCCGGATCACGAGCGGGCCGTGCTTCATCAGCAGCCACTTGACCGCCTTTACCGGCACGCCGGGGCCGGCCCAGGGCGAGGAATAGCCGGGCGACACTTCGCCGGCGTTGGCGAAAGAGGTCTCCAGCGCCGGCTCAGGCTGACGGTCGACGACCGTGACCTCGTGGCCGGCACGCGCAAGGTAGTAGGCAGAGGTGACACCGATGACACCGCTGCCGAGGATCAGAACTTTCACGCTTGGTCAAACTCCCGCGGCATCACGCTCGCCGCTGCAAGGAAACAACTCGCAACGGCGAGAGCAATTATCAGGCCACCCGCTTGATGGCGTCACCAAGGATCGCGACGATATCGTCGATATGGCTCTTCTCGACGATGAGCGGGGGCGACAGCGCAAAGGAGTCGCCGCTCATGCGGAAGTACAGCCCGCGATTGAAGCAGTCGACCATGACGTCGTAGCCACGCGCACCGACCGCGCCGTCGCGCGGCGACAGCTCGACGGCGCCCATCAGCCCGCAATTGCGGATGTCGATGACGTTGGGCAGGCCTTTCAGCGAATGCAGCGCGTCGCGCCAGTATTCGGCGATCGACGCACCGCGCGTGAGCAGGCCCTCGTCCTTGTAGATGTCGAGCGTCGCGATGCCGGCGGCGCAGGCCGTCGGATGCGCCGAATAGGTGTAGCCGTGGAACAGCTCCATGACGTTTTCCGGGCCGATCATCATGGCGTCATGCACCTTGCGATGCGCGAACACCGCGCCGCAGGGAATGGTGCCGTTGGTGATGCCCTTGGCCGTGGTCATCATATCAGGCGTGACGCCGAAGAAGTTGGCGGCGAACGGCGTGCCGAGACGGCCGAAGCCGGTGATGACCTCGTCGAAGATCAGGAGGATGCCGTGCTTGTCGCAGATCTCGCGCAGGCGCTGCAGGTAGCCCTTCGGCGGCGGCAGCACCGCGGTCGAGCCCGGCACCGGCTCAACGATGACGGCGGCGATGGTCTCGGCGCCGTGCAGAGCCACCAGCCGCTCGAGATCGTCGGCGAGCTCGGCGCCATGCTCCGGCTGGTCCTTGGCGAAGGCGTTGCGGGTGAGATCGTGGGTATGGCGGATGTGGTCGACGCCCGGCAGCAGCGTCGCGAAGGCGCGGCGGTTGGCGACCATGCCGCCGACCGAGGTGCCGCCGAAGCCGACGCCGTGATAGCCGCGCTCACGGCCGATCAGGCGGGTGCGGCTCCCCTGGCCGTTGGCGCGGTGATAGGCGAGCGCGATCTTCAGCGCGGTGTCGACCGATTCGGAGCCGGAATTGGTGAAGAAGATGCGGTCGAGGCCCTTCGGCGCGATCTCGGCGAGCCGCTCGGCGAAGTCGAACGCCAGCGGATGGCCCATCTGGAACGACGGCGCGAAGTCCAGCGTCATCAGCTGGCGCTCGACTGCGGCGGCGATCTGCTTGCGGCCGTGGCCGGCATTGACGCACCAGAGACCGGCGGAGCCGTCGATCACCTTGCGGCCGTCCACGGTGGTGTAATGCATGCCCTCGGCCGAGGAGAACAGGCGCGGCGCCTTCTTGAACTGCCGGTTGGCCGTGAACGGCATCCAGAACGAGTCGGTCTTGATAGTGTTCGGAATCTGATGAAGGGTCACGGCCGCGCTCCTTTGCTGACCCTCTAGCAGAGCCACGGCTTGGAATGCGCAACAAGTCCTTTTCTGGTGACCTGCAAGTCATTGATTTAACTGGGGCCGCCGGTCCATATTTGCGCGATCCGCAACACCTGCAACAGGACCTGGGCCATGAGCGTCGACATCGGTGGACGGCTGCGATTCATCCGGGCGCGCCACAAGCTGTCGCAGCGCGAGCTGGCCAAGCGTGCCGGGGTCACCAATTCGACGATTTCGCTGATCGAATCCAACCAGATGAACCCCTCGGTCGGCGCGCTCAAGCGCATCCTCGACGGCATCCCGATGGGGCTCGCCGAGTTTTTCGCGCTGGAGCCGGAGTCCAGGCGCAAGATCTTCTACCGCGCCGAGGAGCTGACCGAGGTCGGCAAGAAGCCGATCTCGTACCGGCAGGTCGGCGACAATCTGTTCGGTCGCAGCCTGCAGATCCTGAAAGAACGCTACGAGCCCGGCAGCGACACCGGACGCGTCCATCTCGTCCACGACGGCGAGGAAGGCGGCATCGTGATCTCGGGCAAGCTCGAAGTCACCGTCGAGGACGAGCGCCGTATCCTCAACCCCGGCGATGCCTATTACTTCGAGAGCCGCCGCCCGCATCGGTTCCGCTGCGTCGGTGGCAAGCCGTGCGAGGTGATCTCGGCCTGCACGCCGCCGACGTTCTGAATCGCGAACAGTCGCATCCGGAAGGTTACGGGCGGCCACCGGTATCTTACGGTGGTTGAGCCATCTCAATTTCTGTGCGCCAGACCGCTATATATTACGAACCGTAGCCGAGCAGCCTGGCTTAGAGGTGCTGAGGTTATGGCCCCGAACTCCAGGGTATTCCGGGGCCGCTTCGTAACAGAGGCCCGCGCATGAAGATCACTCTTGCCAATGCGGAAGCCGCGCTCGACGAAGTCCTGCGCGACACCGACAAGCTCCACTCGCGCGAGCTGCGCAAGGCCATCGCAAAACACATCGAAGCGCAAAGAGAGCAGATCAAGGCTCTCCGCAGGATGATGAACTGATCGCCGCTGCGGAGCGAGCGGGCCTCGCCCCGCCTGCCGCCTCAACGCTGCGTCAGCAGTTCCTCGATCCGGATCGGAAAGCGGCGCACGCGCACACCGGTCGCGTGCCAGACGGCGTTCGCGACCGCGCCGGCACTGCCGGTGATGCCGATCTCCCCAACGCCCTTGATGCCGAGCGCGTTGACGTGCGGGTCGTGCTCCTCGACCGTGATCATTTCGAGCGGCGGCACGTCGGCATTCACGGGGACATGGTACTCGCCGAGATCAGCGTTCATGATCCGGCCGCTGCGCCGGTCGGTGACGGCCTCCTCGTGCAACGCAAACGACATCCCCCAGATCATGCCGCCGAACAGCTGGCTTTGCACCATCCGCGGGTTGACGATGCGCCCGGCCGCGAAGGCGCCGACCATGCGGGTGACGCGGACCTGGCCGAGCTCGGGATCGACCTTCACCTCCGCGAACACGGCGCCATGGGCATGCATCGCATATTCCTCCATCGCCGCAGGGTTCGGCGCACCGGTGCCGCGCGCCTCGACCTCGGCGACGCCGGCGCGCGCGAGGATCTCCGTGTAGCTCTCGCCGCGGCTCTCGTCATCGCGCCGGACCAGTCTTCCCCCGCGCGCGATCACGCCGGCGTTGCCGGCACCGAACAGCGGCGAGCGCTCGTCATTGGTGGCGAGATCGGCGAGCTTTGCGATCACGGCCGCGCCGGCGCTGTGGATCGCAGCACCCGCGGTCGCGGTGTGCGCAGAGCCGCCAGCGATGCCGGCATCGGGCAGGTCCGATGTCCCCGCCTTGAACGCGACGCGGTCGATATCGAGGCCGACGGCGTCGGCCGCGATCTGGGCCAGTGCCGTCCAGGCGCCCTGCCCCATGTCGTGCGCACCGATCTCCATGGCGCCCGAGCCATCGCGTCGGATCGCCGCGCGCGCTTCGGCCTGGAACATCAGCGCCGGGAAGGTCGCGGTGCCCATACCCCAGCCGACCAGCAGGCCGGCATCGTCGCGCATCTGCCGCGGCTGCAGCGGACGCTTCGCCCAGCCGAAGCGCGCCGCGCCCTGGTCGTAGCAGGCCCGCAGCGCCTTTGACGAGAACGGCTTGCCGGTGATCGGCTCGACCTCGGCATAGTTCTTCAGGCGGAAGGCGAGCGGATCGATGCCGCAGGCCCAGGCCATCTCGTCGATCGCGCTCTCCAGCGCGATCGATCCCGTTGCCTCACCCGGCGCCCGCATGAACAGCGGCGTGCCGGTGTTGACGCGCACGGCGTCATGCGAGGTGCGGATCGCAGGTGCCGCATAGAGCGTGTGCGAGGCGTCGGCCGCCGGCTCGTAGAAATCGTCGAACGTGCTCGATACGGTCCGCGCATGGTGATCGAGGGCGGTGAGGCGCCCCTCACCGTCGGCGCCGATGCGCAAGCGCTGACGGGTCGGCGCGCGATGGCCGACCGGGCCATACATCTGCTCACGGCGCAGCACCAGCTTGACCGGCCTGCCGACCAGCTTCGCGGCCATGATGCCGAGGACCGGCGGACCGCCCATGAGCCCCTTCGATCCGAAGCCGCCACCGAGGAACGGGCTGCGGATGTGGATCTTGTCGTGCGCGATGCCGAACAGCTCGGCGATGCGCGCGAGCGACAGCTTCAGGCCCTGGGTCGGCATGTCGACGGACAGCCTGTCGCCATCCCAGTGAGCCACGACCGCATGCGGCTCCATCGCGTTGTGATATTGCGGCGGCGTCTCATAGGTCGCGTCGATTTGCGCCTCGGCCGAGGCAAGGCCCGCCTCGACATCGCCGCGGTGATTTTCGGTGGGGTTGCCGACGCCGACGACGGGCGGCACAAAACTCTCGCCGGCATCGAGGCCGATGAGCGGAGGCTGCGCCTCGTAGCGCGGCGCCAGCAGCGCGGCACCTTCCGTCGCGGCTTCAAGCGTCTCGGCGATCACGACGGCGATCGGCTGATTGGCGTAGCGGACCTCGTTGCTCTGCAAAGCCTCCATCCGAAACACGAAGGGATTGGTCTTGATCTCGGGGTCGATGGCAAGCGGTGGCTTGTGGTCCTGCGTCATGACGTCGACGACGCCGGGATGACGTTTGGCGGCAGCGACATCGAGCGACGCCACACGTCCGCGCGCGATGCTGGAGGTCGCGATCACCGCAAACAGCATGCCGGGCGGATGATTGTCGGCGGCATAGGTCGCCTGCCCCGTGACCTTGAGGACGCCGTCACGGCGGGTCAGCGGCTGGCCGA